>CAIRDL010000454.1 GCA_903877345.1 uncultured Oscillochloris sp.
GAGGCGTGAGGCGTGAGGCGTGAGGCGTGAGGCGTGAGGCGTGAGGCGTGAGGCGTGATCCGTAATCGGTCAGGATGCGGCCCAGTCACGGATCGCGGATCATTTGACCGACCTGGATGCTTAAAAAATCCCGCTTCCTCAACAGTGAAGCGAACGCACCAGCGTATAATACGGCAGCGATCTCTACGTTTGCAGGAGCGACCTGTGCGCGAACCGTCACCGGGCTTGGTCAACCAGATTGACATCCACCCGAGCGCCTACGTGTTTCCCAACACGTTTCTTGCCGGAACTATTCGCATCGGAGCCGAGAGCAGTGTCTGGCCAATGAGCGTTCTGCGCGCCGATACGGTGCCAATCCAGATCGGTGCTTCCACAAATGTGCAAGATGGCTGCATCATCCACGGCGATCCGGGCTTTCCGGTACACATCGGGGATTGGGTGACGTTAGGCCACGGGGCGATCATCCACGGCGCGGTGATCGAGGACGAGGTGCTGATCGGGATTGGAGCCGTAATCCTGAATGGTGCGCGCATCGGGCATGGCTCGGTCGTCGGTGCCCGCGCCTTGGTGACGGAAGGCATGCAGGTGCCGCCGGGGTCGCTGGTGCTTGGTGTACCTGGGCGCATCCGCCAACTCAGTCCAGAGCAGGCGGCGCAGGTGCGTGTGTCCGCTGAACATTACGTTGCGCGAAAAGAGCTGTATCGGCCCCACAGTTCAGTCGCGGGGCGCGGAGAAGACATGATGCCTTTGCCACCATTGATCGGTATTGTCATGGGAAGTGACAGCGACCTGCCGACGCTCCAGGGTGCGCTTGATATATGCGGCGAGTTTCGCATCCCCTACGAGGTGCGGGTCGTGTCGGCACACCGCACACCGCTCGACATGATTGCGTATGGGCAAACCGCCCACGAGCGCGGGCTGCGCGTGATTATCGCCGGCGCAGGCGGAGCCGCCCATCTGCCGGGGATGCTCGCCGCCTGTTCGCCCCTGCCAGTCATCGGCGTGCCTGTGTTGAGCAAAGCACTCAACGGGATCGACTCGCTCCTCTCCATCGTGCAGATGCCCGCCGGCGTGCCGGTGGCGACGGTAGCCATTGGCGGCGGACGCAACGCTGGTCTGCTCGCCGTGCAAATCCTCGCCATCAGTGACCCCGACCTTTTCGCCCGGATGCTCGCCTACAAAGCGCTGCTCGCCGAACAATCGCGGGCCAAAAACGCCACCCTCAACGCCGATGAGGCCCCTTGATAGAGAAGTGTTCCTATGCAGAAGTTGCTCGTTACCGGCGGTGCCGGTTTTATCGGCTCGAACTTCGTCCATTTCATGCTGGAAAAATACCCTGACTACACCATCGTGGTCTTTGATAAACTAACCTACGCCGGACGCCTCGAGAACTTGGCACCCGCCCGCGCCAATCCCCACTACCATTTTGTCAAGGGCGACATCTGCGATATGGCTGCCGTGCGTGAGGCGGTGCAGCGCTTCGAGCTTGATACCATCGTCAACTTTGCCGCCGAAACCCACGTTGACCGCTCGATTATGACGCCAGACGCCGTGGTCAGCACAAACGTCAACGGGACGTGGACACTGTTAGAGGTGGCTCGCGACCTGAAGTTGCCCCGCTTCCACCAGATCAGCACCGACGAGGTGTACGGAGCCATTCCCGTCCCTGGTCGTTCCAAAGAGGGCGACCCGCTGGAACCCCGCAGCCCTTATTCGGCCAGCAAAGCCGGGGCGGAACATCTCGTCTACGCCTACTTCATCACCTACGGGCTACCCGTAACCATCACCCGTGGCTCGAACAACATCGGCCCTTTTCACTACCCCGAAAAGGCCGTGCCGCTCTTCACCACCAACGCGCTAGACGATCTGCCGCTGCCGATCTACGGCGATGGCCTGCAGATGCGTGATTATCAGTATGTGCTTGATCATTGTGAAGGAATTGACCTTGTGCTGCATCAGGGCGGGTTGGGCGAGATTTACAATGTCGGCACCGAAGTTGAGACCTCGAACATTGTCATGGCCCGCCAGATTCTCGACCTGTTGGGCAAGCCCCACAGTCTGATCGAGCATGTGGTTGACCGGGCTGGTCACGACCGGCGTTACGCACTCGACTGCACCAAACTGCGCGCCTTGGGCTGGCACTCACGGCACAGCTTTGACGCAGCGCTGGAGCGCACCGTGCGCTGGTTTGTGGACAATGAAGCTTGGTGGCGTCCACTGAAAACAGGGGCGTATCTGGACTATTATCGCAAGCAGTATGCGGAGCGGGGGTAGCGGCGGCTCAAGCGTAGAAGGGCGGCCTTCGACAAGCTCAGGCAACGGTCGCGTGCTAGGGCTTCGCTTGCTAGGGCTGCCTGAGCTTGTCGAAGGCCGCCCACGAACGTGCTGATCAAAATGTCCGATCATAAGTGCCAAAGAACAAACCGCCCCGTCCTGATGCACAGGACGGGGCGGTTTGCTCTTTGCCCAACGGTCTGAACCTAGCGGCGGGGGCTTACTCGATGCCCATTTTCCGCTTCAACTCGGCGAGTTCGGAGTCAACCTC
>CAIRDL010000455.1 GCA_903877345.1 uncultured Oscillochloris sp.
CAACTCCCATCCCCCAACTCCCATCCCCCAACTCCCATCTCCCAACTCCCATCCCCCATCCCCCATCCCCCAGACAGAGGAGTAGTATGCGGGTAGTGATGAAGTTTGGCGGGACATCGGTCGGTAGCGCCGACGCGATCCGCCAAGTGGCCCAGATTGTGGCCGCGAGCCGCCATGAACACGAGGTTGTGGTCGTGGTGTCGGCAATGAACGCCCCCGATTTACGCACGACCGATACGCTAATCGCCGCCGCCCAGGCTGCCGCTGCGGGCGACGGTGACGCGACCGCCCACGTCGCTCCGCGCCTGCTCGCGCTGCATCTGGATGCCGCCGCCGCGTTGACAACGCCCGCCGAGTGCGCCGCTCTCGAACCAGAACTGCGGGCGATGCTCGAGTATCTGAGCAATCTCTCGCGCAGTATCGCGGTTTTGGGTGAATTGACGCCACGCGCCCTCGACCTGTTCAGTGGCCTCGGCGAACGGATCAACGCCCGTCTGATTGCCGCCGCTCTCCGTAGCGCGGGCCTAGACGCGCTGGCTGTTGATGCCACCGAGTTGATCATCACCGATGATCGCTACGGCAACGCCGCCCCGCTGATGGACTTGACCCGCGAACGTTCGCGCCAACGCCTCTTGCCGCTGCTCGCCCGTGGGGCGGTGCCGGTCGTGACGGGCTTTATCGGGGCGACCCAAACTGGGGTGCCGACCACTCTCGGTCGCGGTGGCTCTGATTATTCCTGCGCCATCCTTGGGGCCGCCCTTGACGCTGACGCGGTCTGGTTCTGGAAAGAGGTGGATGGCGTGCTGACGGCCAACCCCAAGGTGGTGCCCGAAGCGCGCACGCTGCCCCAACTTTCGTATGGCGAAATGGGCGAAATGGCCTACTACGGCGCGAATGTGCTCCATCCGAAGACCGTGCAGCCGTTGGTGCAGCGGCGCATTCCGATCAGTATTCGCAACACCTTCAACCCAAACCACCCCGGCACAGTGATTTCAGCCGAGTCGGGCATGGGCACCGTCAAGGCGGTCACGGCGATTAAAGACGTATGCCTGATCACCGTGGGCGGGCCGGGAATGCTGGGGTTGGCGGGCGTCGCAGCGCGCATTTTTGGGGCCATTGCCCGCACCAAGGCCAACATTCTGCTGATCTCGCAGGCCAGTAGCGAACAGAGTGTCTGTCTGGCAGTGCCCCGTGCAGACGCGGCGGCGGCGGTGGCCGAATTGCGCCGCGAGTTGACTGACGATTTCTCGGCGCACGATGTGGAGCATATTGAGGAGCGCGATCAAGTCGTGATTGTCGCGGTGGTTGGCTCGGGCATGCGGGGCACCCCCGGCATCGCGGGGCGAGTTTTCGGGGCGATGGGGCAAGCCGGGATTAACCTCATCGCGATTGCCCAGGGCAGCACCGAGAACAACATTTCGCTGGTCGTCGCCGCCAGCGATGGCGATGCGGCAGTGCGCGTGATTCACCGCAGTTTTGCCCTGTAGTCGGCAGGGAACGGGACACCCAGGGTGCCCCGTTCCCTGCCCTTAGGCCAAGTTGACCGTCTGTACGGGCTCGTAGTAGCGGCTTCAGCCGCGTTAGAGCGCCTCGCACGGAGGCTAAACCCTGACCCCCGACTCCTACGCCGGCTTCGCCTGCTTCTGCCAATAACGCACCAAACCGCGCCAACTCAGTTCAACCGCCCCCGACTGTTGCAGCACCGTCGCCCGTTCATCCTCATCCAAATGGGCCAACTCCGCCGTTGCATGGGCATCGAGGGCGTCCCGCTGCGCCTCTTCACTCCGCCCGTTGGTCAGACCTTCGCGCACCAAGGTGGCCCAGCGTTGCAGGCGCTCGCGGAAGTCGGTGACGTGGTACTGCACATCGTTGTAAGCCCCAAAGTGGGTCAGCATCAGCCAGCGCGGGGCGAGAGCGAGGATCATGTCGAGGGTGCTCATCCACGCCTCAAGATCCACATCAGGGGGCGGCGTGGCCGGACGGGTGAAGCGCAACAGCGGCAGACGCACGCCCACATTGTCGCCGACAAAGGCCGCGCCGCTCACCTCGTCGTACCAGACGAGGTGGTGTTTCGCGTGGCCGGGTGCGTCGTAGGCGCGCAGGCGGCGTTTGCCGAGGTTCAACCGCTCACCGCCGGTCAGAGTCGTGATCGCCTTTTGGGGCACTGGCACCGTGCGCCCCCACAGAATCTCAAGCTGGTCGCCCCAGAGTTGGGCCGCGCTATTGACCAACCGCGACGGGTCAACCAAATGGGCGGCGCCCTTCGCGTGAACATGCACCTGAACCGTCGGGTTCTGTTCGAGAATGAGGCCCGTGGCTCCGGCATGGTCGAGGTGGATGTGGGTCAGAATGACGTGCTTGAGATCCGCTAGGCGCATGTCATGTTGCGCCAAGGCAGCCTCGATACGCGGCAACGTACTGGCGGGGCCGGGATCCACAATGGCTGGCTCGTCACCGAGCAGTACGTAACTCGCCACGACATGGGTGCGGCCCATATGGTGGGTGTCCAAGGTCAGAACGCCGTAGGGATAGTCTGATGATGTATACATAGCGCCGAATGATACCGCAGAATGCGCGGCTCGGTGACAGGTTATGGAATGCGTACCGGGGCTTTGGTGAGCACCCAGTCGCGGTAGAGTTGGGTAAGCTGGCAGGCGCAGGCGGTTTCGGCGGCGCGCAACAGGTCGGGGCCAGCCACGTCGCGGTAGCGCCCTTCGCTGTAGTAGCCCTTTAGAAAGCGGCTAAACGCAGCTTCGCCGATCTGAGCACGCAGACTGTGGAAGAAGAGCGCCCCTTTATCGTAGACCACCGGCACATACATCCCGTCCAAGCCCGACGGCGGGGTCGCCAACGGCGCGTCACGGCCCCGGCGTCGGCTCGCGCTGAACTCTTCGCGGAAAAAGTTAAGCTCGTCGGTGGCAAGCGCAGGGGCCGCAATGCCTTCGTAGTAAAGTACCTGCGAGTAACTGGCAAAGCCCTCATCAAGCCACGCTTCACCCTGCGCGTCGTTGCCCACTTGGCTGTACCACCACTGGTGGGCAATCTCGTGAGCCACCGTCACCTCGAAGTCGCTCGCATTGGCGGCGTAAAGCGTCTGCTCAATCAGCACCACACCTGGGTATTCCATGCCAAAAAAGTTTGTCAGCGCACTCTCCACCACATCAAGTTCAGCCAAAGGATACGTGCCGTAGCGGGCGTTGAAAACCCGTAACGCTTGTTCGGCCACCCGCAGCGCTTTGCGGCCCGCCGTGGCGTGATTGGTCTGATAATGGCTGACGATGCGCGTACCGTCCACCGTCGTGCTGACTTGAGCGCGCCCCTGCGTCGCCCCCAGATAAAATTCGCGCTGCGGCCCACTCACAAAGCGTTCGCGGCGCACACTGTCCGTGACGGCGGTGGCGCTAACTCGCGCCCCCGTGCTGATGAGCGTCCAGTCAGTCGGCGCGTCAATCGTGACTTCGTAAAGGGCGGTGCTTGAGACGACGAAGTCGCCTTGGCTGTCAATCGGACGCCGATCCCAGCCTGTGTCAGCGAAATAGCGCGCCAGAATGGGGTAAAAGTTTGCCAGCGACCAGAGCCCAGCTTCTTGGTTGAAAGCTCCGAAGGTGTCCGCACTGCCATTGCGGGGCGTGCGGGCGACGAAACTCAGTTCGGCGCGCACAGTGCCGCCGGGGGGCAAAGGACGAGGCAACGCCAGCCAAATCAAGGTATCGCCCTGCTCAGTGCCCGAGACGACGGGCTGCCCATCAAGGCGCGCTCCGGTCACATCGAGGCGTCCGCCGAAGTCGGGATGGTTGGGGTAAAGGTGAAAATAGAGCCGCTCGTACGGACGGCTCGCCCGATTGGTCACAGTGACCGTCACCGTGCCGCGCACGCGCCGTTCGCCGGGGCTGAGGGCCGCAATAATCGTGTAGCGATCCCAAGCCTTTGCCCCGGCCAAATCGCCGACGGTGGCGGGCAAAAGCGCGGTGGTTTGCGTGACGACAAAGGGGTCGGGCGGCATGGGCGTGGCGGTTGGCCCCTGCGGTTGGGCCAGGGCAACAGGGGCCACACAAAGGCTGAGCAGGACGAGGAGGGCGAAGCTGCGGCGCAAGGCCGTTCGGGTGAGAGTTAACATAACCTGTGGTTTCGTGGCTGCTACTGGTACGTCATTTGGGGTGGTGGTATGCTGAAAGACAAGGTTTTAGGGGCTAGGTTTCAGGTTTCAGGTCGAGCGCAGTAGAATATCTTGCGTGGGCTTGAACTGTGAAGCAGCTACGAACCTTGCCAAACGACTGAATCTACGTCTACTGTTTTGGGACACGCAAGGTCTCCTGACATACTCAACCTAAGACCTGAACCCTGAGACCTGAACCCTGAACCCTGAGACCTGAACCCTGAACCCTGAACCCTGAACCCTGAGACCTTGTTTTACAGCGCGGGCGTGGCCTTGCGAGCAACCTCGCCCGAGCGGCGAAAGGAACAGCGTCATGCCGATGCTCAATGAGCGAACTGTCGGCGTCACTTCTGAACCAGCGCAGCCAACCGCTTTACGCGACGAACCGCTTTACACACGCTACTGTGCAGCCCCAAGCCCCTCGCATCCCATCAGTGAACCCCGCTTGATCCACACGCTGATGGTGGCGACGTGGCTCGGACGCCTGATCGATCCGCTACCCCACCGAACGCCCCGCAACGTTCCATAACCTAGGTATTACAGTCTGGGCGATTCGTAGACGCAGCTTCTAGCCGCGTTAGTAAGCCTAGTCCTCCAACGAGACATTGGCTGTTTGTCTCACCACAAAGGCACAAAGACTGCGTACCCATGTTTGGCATCTTCGTGTCTTTGTGTCTTTGTGGTGAATCTACTTTACAGTCTTGGCTGGCGCACGGCTTCCTGATGCGTTCGACCTGGCCCCTGAAACCTAGCCCCTGAAACCTTGTCTTAGTCCCGCCGAGGCACAAACCGCGCCAAGACAACGCCAACCTCATAGAGCAAGTACATAGGAACGGCGAGTAGCGCAAGGTTGAGCGGGTCGCCAGTCGGGGTAATCACGGCGGCGATGATCACCACGGCGACGATAGCGAAGCGGCGGTAGTGGGCGAGTTGTTTGGCCGTCACGACGCCCAGGAACGCCAGGACGTAAATGATCACCGGCAACTCGAAGACGATGCCATTGATCAGCAACAACGTGGTGATCGTACTCAGGAAATCGGAGAGAGTCGGCTGCGCCTGAATCAGTGCCGAGCCAGAAAAGCTGATCAGGAAATGGATGGCCGTCGGGACGGTCACGAACCAGCCAAAGACCAGCCCCGCCAGAAAGCAGATCGTCACGAAGGGCAGCGCGGCATAAATGGTTCGCCGTTCTTTGTCGGTCAGCCCTGGGATGATAAAGGCCAGCAACTGGTAGACGATCAGCGGCATCGCCAGCATGACGCCAATGACCAGGGCGACCATCATATATTCGCTGAACTGCTCGGTGGTGTTGACCGCCTGGATCGGCGCATAGTTCGGGTTGAGCGGCGCGAAGGTCAAGATCACTACGTCAATCAACTGCACCGGCCCGCCCGGCAGCACAAGGACGACGCCAACGCCCATCCCCAGGCTGACCCCAATGACCGCCCGCACCAAGCGAGTGCGGAGTTCAACCAGATGCTCGATCAGCGACATCGTCCGCTCCGCTTCGGGCGGCGCTGCGGTCTCCATCACCGTCGGTTGCGGCTTCGGGGTGATCACGAGGACGAGATCTCCTGCTGAGGCTTACCCGCTTCCGGCTGCCAGTCCGCACTGAGCTGGCCCTGCGCTTGCAGCGCGCTGATCAGTGCCTGGAGGTCGGCGCTCAGGCGCTCAATCTGCTGAAGCATCAGGTGCGTCTCGGCGCTTGGGGGCGGTGCGGGGCTAATCGGCGGCGTGGGGCTGTGGCCGTTGGTACTCAAGGTGACGGGCTGGTCTAGGGGCGATGCAGGCGCAGTGGAAACAAGTTGGTCTAGGCGCGGGGCGGCCTGCACCGTCCCGGCGGCGGGACGCACGCTGAGGGTCGGTGGCGTTCGGGGGCTTGGACTTGCCTCGGCGGGGGCAAGCGCACTGACGGGCGGCGCGGGCGTGACCTCAACACTGGTTGGCGGCAGAGGTGTAGGCGTAGGCGGCGCGGGATTGGTTAGCCCGGAGCTGCCGTTGGCGACTGCACGCTTCACTTCGTCGCGCAGATCCAGCATTGGGCGCAGATCCTCGCGCAGGCTGGTGAGTTGGTCGGCATGGGCGGTGTCAAGTTGCCGCCGGGTGCGGACGAGTTCGTCACGGAGGGTGGTAATTTGCTGATCAAACTCAGCGCGCATCTCATTGACCAGCTTCAGTTCAGGTGATTGTTGCTGCCACGCGAGAAAGCGCGCCACCTGCTTCCCCGCCAAGCGCCCAAGCTCGGGCAACCGCTCAGGCCCAAACACCACAAGGGCCAGACCCGCGATGAGCAGGAGCTCAAGCGGATGGATGTTAAAGATCTCCATGATTGCCTTCTGCACACGGGGGTTGCTTGCTGCCCATCTTACCACGTTCCGGCTTGACGCAGAAAGTAGGCTCGCCATCCTCACGGCTGATGCAACGTTGCTGGGTACAAGGTTCAATACACCGCGTCCTGGTGCAGCAAATCCAAAATCTAAAAGCGGCAGCGCTGTTCGTGGTTGACGCTACCTTGTTTCTCGGCTAATATACAGAAGAGTAGAAATGTTTTCCGTAAGAACAATCGAACCCTCAGTGACCGACGGCGCTTCGTTGGCGACCTGCCACCCGCCACCGGCCACCGGCCCAAGGAGGCCCTCATGAACGAGACTGAGGATCGTGCCGTGTATATCGCCTCGATTGACGATATGATCCGCCAGATTATGTGGCAGAGCCAGAAGCAACTCCTTCAGACCCTCAGCCGCCCCGAAATCAGCCTTACCATGCCCCAAATGGTCACGCTCTTCGCCATCAGAGCGGCCGGCACCTGCCGCATGAGCGATCTCGCCGATACGACCCAACAGTCAGCCGGTACGCTCACCGGGATCATTGACCGCTTGATAATGGATGATCTGGTTGGGCGCATCCGCGACCTTGACGACCGCCGTGTAGTGCAAGTAACCCTTACCCCGCAAGGCGAGGAGCGCCTCGCCCAAGTTGAGCGACTGCGCCGCGAGGGCATGGAGCAAATCCTGCGGGGCTTCCCCTTTAACCAACTCATTGACCTCGACACGTTGCTCCAGATGCTCCTTGGCGGCATGCACGAGTTGCTCAATGGGGCGAATCTGACAATGAATCCCCTGGCTTCTACGGCCCATTCCTCCTACTAGCGCCCATCCCACATGCCCCGTTGTCTCTACGACCGGCCGACCGTTGGCTGTGGTCGGTCGGTCGTAGAGACGTAAGCTATTGCCAGGGAGAGACGCAAGGCGGGCGTTCGACCACAGGCGCTTCGGATACCCCGACGGAATGCGGTACAATAGCAAGGTTCCCAACTGCTGCGCGAAAGCACCCATGAGCAACACGGTCATTCTCACCGCTACGAGCTTTGACGCTCATACGTGGCACGGCCACGTCGAGCAGGCCGCCCGCTTAGTGGCGATCCGCCACGCCCTCGACGTAAGCGGTCTCCACAATGTGCTGCACCACCGCACGCCCAACTCCGCACCCGAAACCGCCCTCGAAGCCGTCCATACCCCCCATCTGTTGCGCCAGATTCGCCAATTGGCGAGCTACGGCGGCGGTGAGTTTGACTCCGACACCTATGTGACGGTTGATTCGTGGGATGCCGCATGTCTGGCGGCAGGGGCTGCCGTTGGGGCTGTCGAGGCAGTGCTGAGCGGGGCTGCCCGCAACGCCTTCGCCCTCGTGCGCCCGCCTGGACACCACGCTACCCCTAATCGGGCGATGGGTTTCTGTCTGATCAATAACATCGCCGTCGCCGCCCGCTACGCCATCCGCCACCTTGGCTTGGCCCGGGTCGCAATTGTGGATTACGATGTCCACCACGGCAATGGTACCCAAGATGTGTTCTACGATGATCCCCAGGTGCTTTTTTGTTCGACCCACGCGGCCCCGTTCTACCCCGGCGGTGGCAGCGTTGCCGAAATGGGCGACCGCAACCTCGCCTTCGGGGCCACGCTCAACGTGCCGCTGCCCTTCGGCTCCGGTGACATCGGCTACAACCACGTCTTTGAGCAGGTGATCGCCCCGGCGTTACGCCGCTTCCACCCCGAACTAATCTTGGTTTCCGCCGGCTACGACGCCCACTGGACTGACCCGCTTGGCCCGATGGTACTCTCGGTCAGCGGCTATGCTCGTCTGAACCAGCACCTATTGGCGTTGGCCGACGAACTGTGCGCCGGTCGGCTGGTGATGATTCTCGAAGGTGGCTATAACCTCGAAGCCCTAGGCGCGTGTGTGGTGATGGCGGCGCGGCAGTTGCTCGGCCACGCGCCCGGCCCTGACCCCATCGGCGAGGTGGCAGCGCCGGAACCCCTGGCCGAGATTGAACGGGTGATCGAGACGCTCAAGGCGCACCATCCGTTGTTGCGATTGTAGATTTTGGGCTGACGGCTGACGGCTGACCACTGACGGCTGACTACTGACGGCTGACTACTGACGGCTGACGGCTGACCACTGACCACTGACCACTGACCACTGACCACTGACCGCTGACCGCTGACGACTGAGGGCTGACGGCTGACCACTGACCGCGACTGCAAAAAGAGGCGCTATGACTGCTCAGCCAAAGCCGTCTATGACGGAGGAAATGTATCTCGAACAAGAGCGTCACAGTACAACAAAACACGAGTATTATGCTGGTGCTGTGTACGCAATGGCTGGAGCAAGCGAGCAGCATAATTTAATTGCACTAAATATTGCCGCAACACTGCACGCGCAATTACGAGGACGCGCTTTTCGTGCGTATCCGAGTGATATGCGGGTCAAGGTAATGCAGACCGGACTACATACCTACCCGGATTTCACCATTGTATGCGGCCAATCACAGTTCACGAACCCCGTAGAGCGTGACACCATCATCAATCCAACCGTGATCATCGAGATTTTATCACCGTCTACTGAGCGCTATGATCGTGGCATGAAGTTCCAGCATTACCGCACCATGCCCTCACTCCAAGCGTATCTGCTTGTTGCCCAAGACAACTATCATATCGAGTGCTTCATCCGTCACGAACATAAGCAATGGCTTTTCTCTGAAGCAATTGGGCCTGAGGCGATCATGGCTATGCCATCAATCCAAGGGTCACTTGCCTTGCAGGATGTCTACGAACAGGTATTCGTGACCCCCGAAAGCCTACCAGGCATCACTCGGGATGTACCACAAGATGAAGATGACTCGTAAATGGTTTCCTGTTTCTGTATATAAAAACATTGTCGCTTTGCAATCTAAAATCAAAAATCTACAATCTACAATCCCCGAGGTTGTGTCATGACGATTGCGGTCATTAACTACGGAGCAGGCAACCTGCCCAACGTCGTGCGGGCGCTCCAAGCGGTCGGGGCTGACCTGATCATTACCGCTGACCCTGCGGTGGTGCGCGACGCCCAAGCCGTGGTGCTCCCCGGCGTCGGCGCAACCGCCGACACGATGGACAGCCTCCGCGCCCTCGGTTTGGCTGAAGTGATTGCGGAGGTGGTCGCAACGGGCCGCCCGTTCCTCGGCATTTGCGTCGGCATGCAGGTGCTCCTCGCCGCCAGTGAGGAGTTCGGCCATCACGCTTGTCTCGGCATTGTGGAGGGGACGGTGCGCCGCTTGCCCACGGCGGCGGGCAAGATTCCCCAGATCGGCTGGAACCAAGTAGCCTTCGCGCCTGCCTTTGCTGCACACCCGCTCTTCGCCGGGATTCCCGATCATAGCGACTTTTACTTCGTCCACTCTTTCTACTGTGATCTCACCGAGCCTGCCCTTGTCGCCGCTCGTACCGATTATGGTCTCGCGTTTCCCAGTGTGCTCATGCACCACACCTTGGCTGCCGTGCAATTTCACCCTGAAAAATCGGGGCGCTACGGCCTCCAGTTTTTGCGTAATTTCGTGACGCTGGCCTGCGCCCCTCGCTCGGATGTAGCGTCTTCAACAGCTGCAACCCTACCCCCAAAAACTGATGGAACTTATCCCTGCAATTGATCTGAAAGCTGGGCGCTGTGTGCGCCTGTACCAAGGCGATTTTGCCCAAACGACCGTGTACGGCGACGATCCTGCGGCGATGGCGCTGCGCTGGGTGGGCCAAGGTGCCCAACGGCTCCATGTTGTGGATTTGGACGGTGCCCGCGACGGACGGCCTACCAATCATGCGGCGATTCGGGCGATTGTGCGCGCCGTCGCCGTGCCCGTGCAGCTTGGCGGCGGTTTGCGCCGCGAGGATGACGTGCGCGCCGCCCTCGACCTTGGCGTGGCGCGGGTCATTCTTGGCACGGCTGCAGTTGAGCAGCACGCCCTGGTGGCCCGGTTGGTCGCCGAGGTTGGCGAGCAGGTGATTGTCGGGGTTGATGCCCGCGATGGGTTGGTGGCGACCGCTGGTTGGACGGCG
>CAIRDL010000456.1 GCA_903877345.1 uncultured Oscillochloris sp.
CAAACCATGCAGCTTGGCGGGCTGGTGGGCAGCGCCGTGCTGAGCGGGGTGCCCGAAGCGTTGCGCGCCGTGTTGTTGTTGGGCAGTTTGGTGCATGTCGGCAAAGCGTGTGTGTTTGGGCACGGAGCCTATAGTTTGGAGCGCATATGAGTACGTCCATCTACCACAATATCGTCGCAACCGCCGGTATTTCCCTGTTCGCAGCCCATAATGAGTACGGCAAGTTAGCGCGTAACGAAGGGTTTTTCCGCTTTGAGCGCAGCAACCCGCTCCCGCTTGCAGATGAGACGGAAGAAGCGACCCGCCTCCGTTGGAGCAATTTCTGTAGTCGCGCCGACCTCCAGGCAACGCGGACGCATCCACAAGCGATTAGCGCGGAGTTCTCGCTGTTGCACGCCCTGAGCAGGCTAAAACGCCTGGGCGACAGCCCGCACGTGAGTCTGATCATCACCCAGACTCTTGGTGGATGGGCTGCGGCTGAGTTGCTCAAGCGGCTGCTCCGGAATGCTTTCTCCGCAGAGGTGCAGATCAAGACCATCGGCGATCTGGATGTCAACGAACCCGCGAATCTGCGCCGCAGCTTGGGTCAGTTTATGCAGACGGTCGCACAGGAACTGGAAGGGAAGGATGCCAGCTTCACCTGCTTTGCGCCGGTGGGTGGCTACAAGGTGATGACCTCGCTGGGCTACCTTGCCGGTGCGTATATGGGCTTCCCCACCGCCTACCTGCACGAAGACAACCAGGTGCTGCACGAGGTTCCGGCGGTGCCGATCCAGATTGATCACGTAGCACTGAGTCGGCTTGCACCACTGGTACGTCAGACACGTGGGGAAATCATGAAGTGGAGCGCGCTCCCGATTCCTGATCAGGAGGCGATCAGTCGGCACCCGTACCTGTTTGAGCGGGCCGATGATCTGATTGCGCTGAACGCTTTCGGCATCTTCATCACCGGGCGTCCCGAGTATGCCCGATTGTTCGGCACCCAGGTGCATGGAACCGAGGCTATCGAAACAGAGTTCAGGGGCGGGGCGGGCAATTTTCTGTGCGGCCAGGTGCGCGAGCTGATCAAAAAGCTGAACGATCCGACGGGCAACTGGGGTGAGCTTCGTCATGAGTTGAGCTTTGAGAGCTTGAACGGGAAGGATCTGGCCTTTCATCTCTACAAGGGCGCTTCAAATGGCGTGCTGCCCTTTCGTGCGGCCTATCAGTACGAAAGGGCGACGGATGTGTTATTCCTGAGCCGAATCTGGACGAATCACGCGGCCTATGAACGTGAAGCGTCGCAGGGCAAAGGGTTGCGCGCTACCGACCAGTCCGCATCTTGGCGTGATCTCACCAGCTTGATATGGGAAGTTTGAATGAACACGAATTCACCCGCGTTCAACGCGGTTATCGCGGCATGTCTCGGACGTGCCGACGACCAGCAGGTCATTGATGTCGTGCGGGAGGTGCTGGACGAACGCCGGAATCCGCACCCTGCGCGGGAAGAAGTGAACCGGCTCCAGAAGAAGATCCGTGATTTGCTCGGCACAGACGGCGACCGGCTTGACCTGATCTACGGCGGGGCGACCAAGATCAAAGGTTATGTCTTTGAGGCGGATCGTCTGCCGGAGTTGCGCGGCGCGTCGGCGTTGCTCGACTTTGTTGGACGCGATGAAGTGAAGAGGATCTGCGGAAAAGAGCGGGTGATCTACGCCGGTGGCGGGAGTTTCCTGGCGGTTGCCCCGGTGGGGAAGGGGCCGACGGTGGCGACAGAGATCGAGCGCTGTTTCACCGAGTGGACACAAACGGCCCTGAGTGTCGCGGTGGCCCACACCTTTCGCCTGATTGAGTTGCGCTTTGGCCGCGTAAGGCTGGATGCTGCTGGTCGTGTGGACTGGTGGGTTGATGAATTTCTGAAAGCCTGGGGCGATCCGCAACTACGCCCACAACTGGAGCAGTATTACTACGCGGTTGAGGAAAAGCCTCTGGCGGCGCGCTTCTACCAGCGCAAGACGTTCGGCGAATTGGTGACGGTGCTGACCACCATGTACCACCGCCGCCGCGACGAGCGCCAGGCCCACGGTGAAGCCCGTGCGCTGCCCATTGTCGAACGCCTGCCCCACATGGTTCGCTGCGCCAGTAGTGACCATCGCCCGGCGATACTCACCACTACAGCCTATGGGACGCAAACCGCCTTGAGTGAAGCATCGGCGCGCAAGCTCGTGGTCGGGCTAAAGGTGAAGCGTGATGCGAAGGGCCGCGCTGATCAGATTGCTACCGCGATCACCTGGCAAGCACCAGAGATCGTATCCTGGGAGACGAAGTGGCAGGAATATCTTGGCAAAGCGGGTGCCACGACGCGCTATCGCGACCATCCGCAGGGAGAAGCAGCGGTGCCCGCCTATGATACCCACCAGATCGGTATGGCGGGCAATGGCTTCATTGGCCTAATCTACGCCGACGGCAACAATGTCGGTCGTGCCCTGGCCCAGTTGCGGACGCCACAGGCATACGCTGATTTGTCAAAAGAGTTGGAAGCTGCGGCAACGGACGCGGTTTTCACCGCCTTGGCTGAACATCTCCAGCCAACGCCGGTGCGTGACGAGGACGGGCAAACCGTTGTCATTCACCCTTTCGAGATTCTGACTATCGGCGGTGACGACCTGATCCTAATTGTGCCAGGTACGCAGGCGCTCAACATTGCGCTGACGATTGGGGCGACGTTTGAGCAGAAGCTCGGCCTGTCCGAACGGCGTCCCCGTGATGATCGCTACGTGCAAGCGACCGCTCTCGACGCCTACACGCCCAAAATCGGCCTCTCGGCAGGCGTGGTGATTGCGAAGGATGACGCGCCCATCTTCTTCCTGCGCCAACTGGCTGAGGAGTTGCTCAAGAGTGCCAAGAAGAAGGCGCGTGCGAACCCAACGGCTGGCGGTGCGGTGGACTTTATGGTCATGAAGTCCATCACGATGGTGACGGACAAGATTGAGAGATTCCGCCAGACGGCCCTGGAGGGCCAACAGTGTCGTTTGACCGCCCGACCCTACCTGTGGCCTGAGTTGGCGGGGCTGCTCGCGACGCTACGGGCGCTCCGCGAGGCTGGTGTGCCGCGTTCGCAACTCTATCGGCTGCGCGCTGCCCTGGAACCGGCCCGTGACCAAGGGCCGCTTGCCAGTACGCTGGAATATCTCTACACGCGCACGCGCCAACCACAAGTCTCGGCGGAGGCGCTGCGTCAGCACGTTGAGCAAAACTGGCGCGGTGTCGCCACGAGCCCGCCCTGGATGCGCCGGGAGCCGCCGCCTGATGCTCCAGCCAAATGGGCCGTGTGGGAAACGATTTGGGCCGACCTCGTGGAGATTTACGATATGGCGCAGGATGCGGAGGTCAAATGATGCCAAAGCTTGAAATCGCGATTGCCCTGACGAGCGTTACCCCGCTGAGTGTGGGCGCGGGCGGCAGCGCTGGCTCGTTGGCCGATAAGAGTATCGTGCGCGACGGTCGGGGCCGTCCCATCATCCCCGGTTCGCAACTCAAGGGCAAGCTACGTCACGCCGCCGAGCGCCTGCTCACGGCGGTGGGCCAGCCGGTGCCGACTGACTTCAACGACCAAACGACGGCTTCAGTGATCCGCACGCTCTTCGGCACCAACGGCGGCGAACGCGCACCGCTACGCTTCACCGACTTGGTCTGCGTGGTAGACAACGGTATCGAGACGCACTCGTTAAGCCGCATCCGTCCTTCGGTGAGCATAAACCGACGGCGCGGCATCGCTGAAGACGCGCACTTGCTCTTTCAAGAGACGGCGCTGGCCGAACTGGTCTACCAAGCGAATCCGGCGATTCAGGGCACATTGACGAATCTCGGTCACGCCGCACTGCTCTGGGCTGCCCTGATGCTGACGGAGCGTTGGGGCGGCGGTTCGTCACGCGGGCTGGGCTGGGTCTGCCGCCAAGCGACGGTGCGTTGGGACGGCACGACGGTGGAAGCGGACGCCCTGAAGGCCGCGCTGCACGCGTTGCTGTCGAACGGAGGCCACTAATGCTGCTTGAGTTGACCATCACCGCCGAGGGGCCATTGGCCTTCCCCGAACGCCGTTTCGGGGAACAGTTCCGCGCCAGCTTGGGTTACGTGCCGGGCGGTGCCATTTACGGGGCGCTTGGGTTCCACACCTTCGACGCGGCGCGCTTCCGCGCTTTGCGCTGCCACAACGCCTATCCCATCGCCCCCGGTGATCCGTGGAGCCGCCCGCTCCCGTTGAGTGCGTTGCAGCCTAAAGGCACGGAAGATGCGCCAATCTACGACTCACTCGTGCAGCGCGTCTGTTGGGAGCGCCAGGAGCCTGCCGGGCTGATCTACACTCCGACTGATGCAGAGGGTCGTGCCTGGGAAGTCGTGAAGCACGGCTTTTACACCTTAGGCTCGGACGACAAATTGGGAACGCGCACCGTCGCCCAGCGCGTGCTGACCCGCGTGGCGATTGACCGCCGCCGTGGCACCGCCGCCCAGGGTTTGCTCTACTCACCGCTCGTGCTCAATGAGGTGCAGCAACTCAAATTGAAGGATAAGACCACGCTCCCCTACCCGGCGACCTTCCGTGGCACGGTCTTCTTCCCTGATGCCTACCCCGACCTCGGCGCAAGCCTGCAACAACTTGACACGCTCGGCGCTCGCCAGACCAGCGGCCTCGGCGCGGTGAACATCGTCGCGGCTGAGGTTGCCGTTGAAAATGCGGCGGAGGTGGAAAGGCGAGTCAAGCTGCTTACAGCTCGGTTTGTTGAGCAAGCCAAATGCTACAAGGCACTCGGCGGTGCGAAGTGGATGGTCAAGGGCCACATCTTCACGGTGAACCTGCTCGCCGACACGTTTCTGCACGAGCAAGGCTGGCTGCCGACCCAAGAGTTAAGCGCGGCGACCTTGGCGGAACTAACCGGCATTCAGGCGACCCTGCTCCGCGCTTTTACCGACACGGCGGTGGTGGGCGGTTGGCACGCCATGTGGCGGCAACCCAAACCTACGGCCTTAGCGACGAAAATGGGCAGCGTCTTTGTCTTTCACGCCGAGGACGGTTTGAGCCAAGCACACTTCGCTGCCTTAGCCCAACTTCAGCGCGACGGGATTGGCGAACGACGCGCTGAAGGGTTCGGCCACGTCCGCATCTGCGATGAGTTTCATCTGCACGAGTGCTACCCACGGGAAGAGAAGGCTTAGCTTTACAGTTCAGCGATCTGACGCAAAGTCGCAAAGCCGCAAAGCCGCAAGGAGCATGGGTAGGTTCCAACGTGACGGTTCGTAGCGCATGCTTCCAACCTGCGAACCGGCGTTGGGGCAAATCTACAATCTGAAATCTGCCTAAGAGAAGGAGCGCAAACTATGACCACCACCGACACCGGCCAACTCCGCCGCGAGTTGCTGCTAGAGCAGGCGATTGAGCAAAAGGCGAACCAACTGGTGCGGCTCGCCAGCGCAGCGGTACTCAAGCTCGATGAGCGCAGTGAGATGAAGACCAGCCAGCTAAGGAACGCGGTCAACGTGGCCCACGAAGAGGGTTCGTTC
The DNA here is from genome assembly GCA_903877345.1 of uncultured Oscillochloris sp. Classification (GTDB taxonomy): domain Bacteria; phylum Chloroflexota; class Chloroflexia; order Chloroflexales; family Chloroflexaceae; genus CAIWXH01. Next base: position 5,539 of record CAIRDL010000456.1, read on the forward strand.
GATGTGATTGCCAATTTCATTCGCTACAAGATTGCGACCCAAGGGAAGGCGTGGGGCACTGGGCGGGAGAGTTTCGGCCATACGATCATCGCCCATCTCAATGGCCCGGTACGCGCTGAGGCTGAGGGTGCGCTTGCTTGGCTAGAGGACAAGCACAATGCGACTCAGTTACCTGAATACGCGACTCTCGGCGAGGATTTGTATCGGGCGATGATGCGGCGTTACTTTGGCTATGCGGTACGCGCCTTCGCTTACTACGAGAAGGCTGGCGATAAGGCTGAGGCACGGAAGATTCTAGAGGGGGCCGCTCATGGCAACTGAATCACGCTACTCCTTTGCGACCCTGCACAACTGCTTGCGCGTCACAGGCACGTTGGTGGCCCAGACGGCCCTTCGCATCGGCGCTGGTCGTTCCTCCGAGGTGACTGGTACCGATTTGCCGGTGCTGCGCGACGCCCGTGGTCGCCCGCTTATCCCCGGTGCATCCATCAAGGGGACGCTGCGCTCACGTCTGGAGGCGCTGGTGCGCGTGGTCAATGAACAAGAGGCGCTGGATTTGTCGGATCTGGAAATGTGGCAGCGTACACAGATTATGCCGCTCAAGGAAGACCCTGAGCTAAAGCACGATGACCGCGCCCTGAGCCGCGCTATTTGGCAACACTCGTCACTCATTGATCTGACCTTTGGCGCACAGTGGACGGCCAGCCGCGTTTTTGTGCGCGATGCCCTGGTAGACTCGTCACTCTGGTTCGGCCAGTACGAGGTACGCAACGGTGTCGGCATTGATCGCGACACCGAGACCGCCAGCGACGGGCTGCTCTACGATTACGAGGTCGTCCCGGCGGGCACGCGCTTCACCTTCGCGCTTGTCGCCGAGAATATGGCTGATTGGCAACTCGGGATGCTCGTGTTGAGCCTGGCCCCGTGGGTGCAAGGCGAGGCGCAAGTCGGTGGGTTCCGTTCGCGGGGGCTGGGCTATGTGTGTCTGGAGGAACCCAGCTACAGTTTTACCCGTGTGACCAACGCCGCCGATGTGATCAACTTGCTTGATGGCGCAGGCGGCTCACCAATGACGGAAGCGCAACGCACCGCATGGATCGCCGCCTTCAAAGTGGCGCTCGAAGATCCCCAGTCGGTCAAGGAGCTTTAACCTATGCACAAGGCAACCTACCTGGAGGGCACGCTTCACCTGAGCATTAGCCCCGACGGCCCCATGCTGATCAAGGCGGGCGAGAGTGGTGGCGCTGATCCGACCTTGCCCGACATGGAGTTCGTGCGTAGTCGGCACCAAGGCGAACCCCAGGTCTATCTGCCGGGCCCTTCGCTCAAGGGCGTTGTGCGGGCGCACTGCGAGCGCATCTGTCGCACGCTGGATGGGCCGGGACGCTACGACCAAGTGCTGCCCCACGCTAGGGAACTTGGCGACACTTTCGTTCCACCACTGGCCGATAACCCGCTGATCAAGAAGGAACAATACCAAGCCTATAAGCGTGGCGGTGATGATCTCGCCTACAGCTCAGGAATCTACTTCAACAGCGAAGCGTTCAAGGCGGAGTTTGACCCAAAGGGTGACGATGAGGCTGCGCGCCAGAAGCGGCGCGAGCGCAGTGCCGCGATCTATCGTCGTTCGGCCTTCACCGCGCAACTTTTCGGCAGCACGGCCTTGGCGGGGCGCGTGCGCTTCGCCGACGCCTACCCAACGGGCGCGATGGTCATTGAGGAGCGTAACGGCGTCGCCATTGACCGGGTCTACGGCTCGGTTGCGGTTGGGCCTTTCAACTATGAGACGGTGGTTGCGGGCACATTCGCCACCAGCATCGCCTTTCGCAACCTGACGCTGGCCCAACTTGGCTTGCTTGGCCTTGCGCTGCGCGACCTTGCGGCGGGGCGCGTGGCTATCGGCTTTGGCAAGTCGCGAGGTTTGGGCCGCGTGACACTGGACATGACCAGTTTGACCCTGCGCTACCCCGCTTGCACCCTCGTCGGCAACACGCTGAAGCTGATCGGGCGTGATCTTGCCCTTGGCGACCGGCAACTCGCTGGCCTGGGGGCGCTTTGCACCGACAAGAACTATGGGTTGCCTGAGCATGACAGCGCAGACTTGCCCGCTGACCTGCACTATGCGGAGGATGAAGAGCGTGGCATGGGTGTCGTGCTTGAAGCCAAAGGCGCGACCCAGGTGCGCGCACTCTTCGCCAAATGTATGGATGCATGGAAAACGCAGGTGGGCTTATGAACCCCGGCATACTTCTGCGGGATGCCAAGGCTGACCTCGCCCGTATCCGTGGGTTGGTCAGTCAGACGGTCGGATGGCCCTGTTCGCACCTCATTGGGCGAGCGCTCTGGCTTGATGCGGGGGCCGAACCTGAGCTAACGAAGGTCATGCAGGTGGCTAACCCCGCCGAACTCGACCTGCGGGGCGACTTCGGGCATCTTTTTGGCAAAACTGCCGAACTGCGCTGGCGGCGCATTGACGAACAGCACTACGATGTCCTCATATTGGGCGCTTTGGCGTTGAAGGTGCCGGGCACAACGGAACTGGGCGGGCCGTGGGTCATTGAAACGAAGGCCCGCTTTCACCAACTACGGACGGTCTACTATCGTGCGCCAAACGGGGCAGTGCAATTTGTCAGCTACCGAGAGGAGGGGTAAGGATGAGCTTCTACGACCGTGAGCGTGGGCGACCCGGCGAACCGCCATTGCCCAAACCCTACGAGTTTGTGCCTCTCGCCACTGAGCGTCCCGCGTTACGCGCCCCCGCAGGTCACCACCGCTACGGTGACGGCCTCCTCAGCGGTGAGATGCGGGCCACGCTCATCGCCCGCTCGCCGATCCACGTTGCTTCAGGGCTGTTAGAGCCACGGCGCGACCGGGACAACCCCTTGGTGAAGGCGCTTTTCCGCACCAACGGCCACCCCGTCATTCCCGCCACCTCGCTCAAAGGCTGTGTGCGGAGCATCGTCGAGGCCATCTCGCCTTCGGCGGTGACGCTGAGCAAAGCGTATCTGCCGAGGGATGCCGAAGCCGCTCGGTCGGTCGAACGTCTTGACGTGACGCAGCGCCTCTTCGGAATGCTGGGCTACCAAGGGAACATCGCGTTCGCTGATGCACCATTGCTTGAGGGCACCGTGACGATTGTGCGTTCGGTGCAACTCTTCCGTCCTCGGCCCGAATCGCGGGGCACCTACACCAACGGCGAGCGCCCAAAGGGTCGCAAGTTCTACATGCACGGTGCGCTGGCGCAAGGTGACGTACCGTTGGAGGTGATCGCCGAAGGAAGCAGCCTGTCCTTGCTGGTGCGCTTCACCAACGTGACACCGGGCGAACTGGGGCTGCTGTTGACCGGGCTGGGCCTGGGTACGTCGCAGTTTTGGCCGAAATTGGGCGGCGCAAAGCCAGCCTGTCTCGGCACATTGGAAGTTACAGCCCCGACGCTGGTATGTTACGTCCCCAGTGCGGAATACACCACCTTCGCCATTGCGCCGCAGCCTCTCGCCTTAGCCCCATTGCTGGAAGCCGCACGCGCCGAAGGGCTGATCCTAGCGCCGCAACTCCAACGTTTAGCCGACATCCTGCGCTGGCCGCGTGAGGATCGGCGTTGCCCAGAGCGGAGCTACTAATGAGCACCGTCAATTTTGCGACCGCAAGCCTCCTCGCGGCTGACTTACGCGGTGCTGGGGTGGATCACAACGAGGTCAAGAAACTGCTCAGCTACATGCGGAGCCAAACCACCGGGCGGGCGCTCTTCGACTACCTCAAACAGATCCTCACCAACGAGGCTATCGTCCGGCGCTCAAACCAAACGCCGGAACACTTCAAGGCCATCCTCCAAGCGAGCGAGCGGCACCTGCGTCCACTGCAAGGCGACTACCGCCAACTCATCACAACGTTGGGGTGGAGCATTCGGCTGTTGCGCTATTACAAGGAAGTGCCTGACGCCGTGCCAGCGTACACCTCCACCACGAGCGCCAAGGCACCCATTGGGGGCATCGTCGCGCCACCGGAAACAGTGCCGGCAGTGCCGCAAACGCCGCGTCCGACCGGACAAGCCATGTTGGATCCAGGTACCATCTTCACGGGCAAAATTCTGGAGCTTGATGCAGGAACCGTGGTCATCGAAGTGCCTGGGTTCACCCATGACAAAGCCTTGGGCATCATCAAGGCGGAAAACCTGGGCGGTAAGAAGTTCAAAATGGGCAATGCCGCCCGGGTTGAGGTCCTTAGTTCGCGCACGCTCAACCGAGGGCGCGTCATCCTTGACGTGCGACCAGCGCCAAAGCCGGAAAGCTGAGCATGACCACGTTCAGGGGCTAGGTTCAGGGGCGAAGCAGCGGATACAACACACGCGGGGGTCTCCAAAACGTTCTAACGGGACGCCAAAACGTCGTAACGGGACGCCAAAACGTCGTAACGGGACGCCAAAACGTCGTAACGGGACGCCAAAACGTCGTAACGGGACGCCAAAACGTCGTAACGGGACGCCAAAACGTCATATCGGGACGCCAAAACGTCGTAAC
>CAIRDL010000457.1 GCA_903877345.1 uncultured Oscillochloris sp.
CGTGTGGGTCAGCGACAAAGACCGGCCCGGCACCACGAACCTGACGACGGTGCTGGACGAGGTTGCACGCACCCTTGACTACCCCGGCTTTACGCAGTTTGAGCATGACGAGAAGCGGCGCGAGGTTGATCAACTCCTGCGCCGCCAGCGCGTGCTCCTCGTCGTAGACAACGTTGAGACCATCACCGACGGCGCACTGCTGATTTGGCTGCTCAACCTGCCCGAGCCAAGCAAGGCGTTGATCACGAGTCGGGAAAAGCATCGTGGTTTGTGGAGCAGTTGGCTTGTCGAGTTGCGCGGGATGAGCGAGGCCGAAGCGTGGGCCTTAATCACCAAACGCGCCCGCGTGCTGAAGATTGATCGGCTCATTGGCGAACGTGTCCAGCTTGAACCGCTGCTCGCCGTAACCGGTGGCAACCCCAAGGCGCTGACCATGACCCTGGGCCTCCTCAAGTACGAGCGCCGCCCATTGCAAGAGGTGGTAGACGACCTTTACGCCGCACGGGGAGACCTCTTCGACGACCTCTTCACCCGCGCTTGGGCGCTGCTTGATGAGGCGGCGCGGCGGGTATTGCTCGTCGCCACCTTCTTCCCCACCAGTGCCTGCGGCGAGGCTCTGAGCGCAACGGCTGATGTGCAGGGCTTTGCCTTTGACCGCGCAGTTGAGCGTTTAGCAGACATGGCGCTGCTTGATGTGCAGCAAGCCGATTTGAGCAGCCTACCGCGTTATGCGTTGCACCCGTTGGTGCGGGCATTTGCCGGGGCGAAACTGGGGGAGCAGGCAGGTTTTGAGGCAGGGGCGCGGGAGCGGTGGGTGGGGTGGTATAAAGCGCTTGTTACGAACATCGAGATGAGTTCACATAGTCTTGAGCGGCTTGCTGAATTTGATGGTGAGCAAGAGACCCTCTTCAGCGTCATCCAATGGATTTATGCTGCCCAATGGTTATCTCAAATAAGCGCCATCGCTGGTTTTGCTGGTTACTATTATTATGTTCGTGGCCTTTGGGACAAGAAGCGGCAAGTCAACTGGATCCATGCCGAGGCCGCACGGGTGCAGGGGAATGTAATTGAGGAGATTCGTGGCCTTAGCTTCTTGATCCAACTGTTAAGCCTGCAGGGGAATGTCATCGATTCAGAGAGACACCTCCAGCGCCTTCATGAACTTGAAGATGGCCTTGAGTGCTCAGGGGACGTCTATTTCACCCTTCAGCACACCCTGGCGCTGAGCGCATTAGCGCGGCAGGATGTCGAAACAGCGTTGATCGCTTGGGAAAAGAGCCTGACGAAGGCTACCTTGGCCCATCCGGATGCTGCATCAGTTGTGCGTCGTATGTGGATGGCAACGTGCTTTCATCGCAAAGGCCAGTTGACGGAGGCGCGCACGCTCTTACTCTCGGCTTTGCGTGACGCGCAAGCTTACGCCTATGACCGTGGCTTGCTCTCCGTCCAAGTCGAACTGGCATCGGTGGAATTAAGTCGAGGAGATCTTGCCGCTGCCGCAACGCTCTTGCAACACTGTATGGTTCAGGCCTATCAACTCCAGGATAGTTTACCCATTGCTTCAACACACCAACTGCTTGCCCGTCTCCACACCCTGCGGAGTGATCGTCCTGCTGCCCGCGCCTCTCTCACTGAAGCCATTGACCGTTTTGAGCGCCTCGGCATGCGCCGCGAACTCGCCGAGGCCCGCCAGGCGCTCGCCGATCTCGCGTGACCCTGGCGCACCTGAGCTGACGCAAAGGCACAAAGGCTTCAGCAAGCGTTTCGCGTCTTTGCGTCTTTGCGTCTTTGCGTCTTTGCGTCTTTGCGTCTTTGCGTCTTTGCGTCATCGCGTCTTCGCGTCAGCTTTGCCTACCTACCGCCACGGCCCCAGGTAGCGCCGCACCGCCTCGGTAAGCAGCGCGATCATCGGCGGCCACAGCACTGCCAGCGGGATGGCACTGGGTGTAATCAGTGCCGCTAAGAGCAGCACAGCGGCGAGGGCAATCAGGGCGATGAGCAGCGTGTAGCGGCGTGTCTCACGCTGGTCGTTGCGCGGTTGCTGGCGCATCGTCGGCTCCTTTCACGGTTGCTTTCCCTGTCACCATCATGCCCTGACCCGTTGCGCCGATGACCGCACCGCATGCAGGAGCTTTCCGCACCCGCTCGGACGAAGTTGGGCCATGTGGCGCGGGATATGTTCCGCAACCCAAGGATGCTACAATAGCCCCTCGTCGCAGTTTGTCACCGTGACCGACCGTGCCCAGCATCGCCCGTGCGCTACGATCTTCGCTGACCTTGCTCATGCCCGCAGCGCCCGCGAGCGGGCCGCTATCGATCTGACCCGAGTGCTGGAGCAATTCGGTCGCGCACGATCCAAATGCAGCACGGTAGTATGGAGGCACAGTGGAAGGAGGCTGTCCTAATGACCCAGGATCGCATCACAACAAACCCTGAACAGTGTGGGGGACGCCCCTGCATTCGTGGTATGCGGATTCGGGTGGCTGATGTCCTCGATCTTTTTGCGGCGGGCTTATCAGCGGAGGAGGTACTGGTTGAGTTGCCCGATCTCGAGCCTGCGGATCTCATTGCTTGCTTTCAGTATGCCGCCCGCCGCGTTGAGCACCCTATCCTGCGAGCGGCATGAATTTCTGGATTGACGCACAGATCACACCAGCTTTTGCGCCTTGGCTCAGCGCCCGCTTCGGCATACCTGCCTATGCGCTTCGTGACCTGGGACTGCGCGATGCAACTGACCAACAGATCTTCGATGCAGCGCGCAGTGGAGTTGCGGTGGTGGTGATTATCACCAAGGATCGTGACTTTAGTGAGCTTGTGATCCGCCACAGGGCACCGCCGCATGTGCTCTGGATTACATGCGGGAATACCTCGAATGCACGCCTTCGCGTCATCTTTGAACACCTCTTCCCACAGGCGCTGGCGTTGTTACAAAGCGGTGAGTCAATTGTCGAGATCACCGATCTTCTATAGATCGGCGCAGATGGATGGACTCATCGCCCACGTTCCATGAACGGCAGGTAGATCAATACGGTCGTTGGCAGGTTTTCACCGTTGCCCACGGCCTGGTTGAGCCACCGAGCTACCGCGTGGCCCCCGACGGTCACGGCGGACTCTGGGTTGGGACAGCGCTGGGGGGCGCGGCGTCAATCGGCGTGGCGGTCTCGCCCATGTCTTCGCCGACGGTACGGGAAGCGCCTTTACCACGGATCTCCTCACCGCCTGCCCAAGCGTTGATGCCCTGACCCTCGCGCTCGATGGCACGCTCTGGATGCAACTCAGCGGCATCCACGACTACGGAAGCACCGATTACATGGGCACCTGTCGTTCGCAGTACGGTGCCGCCATTGGCTTCATCGGGGCCGACGGTACACCGCAGATGCTGCCAATGGCACCATTGCCGACCGACGTCAGCGCTGGCCTCGCCGTGGTACATGACCAATGGGTTGCTGGTGGCGGAGTTGGTGCGTGGACAGGTGCAACTCGGTGACGACCCCACGGGCGGGATCTGCCCCATCGGCAAGGGCATTCCGCCCTGCCCCTCAGCTTACCCCGTCGCTGGCGATGTGAACCTCAGCAGCAACCGTGGTGCGCCGACCTACGGTGATTTCGCGGCGCTCCTGCCTGCGGTGCCGCGCCGCCAGGGGGTGCCCGTTGGCACGACCTTCATTCGGCCCACGGCGGACGAACCCCTCACGCTGAGTGAGAACGCGGCCTTGGCCAGTGCCGCGACCACGCTGGTGGCCTATGATGCGACGACTGGCCACAACCTCCCCGTGCTGTTTTGGGACTACATGGGCGCCCAACCGACGGACTGGCGCTTTGCCTTCGGCCATCCGCTCAGCGAGCCGGTCTGGGTGCGCGCGCCGATCCGTGGCGTGGAACAATGGGTGCTGGTGCAGGTGTTTGAGCGGCGTGTGCTCACCTACACGCCCGCCAACCCTCCAGCTTGGCACGTTGAGATGGGCAATGTCGGCCAGCACTACTACGCTTGGCGCTACGCTGCCGACAACCATGACCCACCGTGGATACGGCCACTCCCGGATTCGTAGTGCCTGCCACGCCGTGGCAGCCTGCATCCCCTGATCGCACCCAGGCAACCCGTTTGCGCGCACTCAGGGGCCGGGGATGATGGGCACGGGAGCCGGGGCTGCTGTGGGTACCGCTGTTGGGCGCGGGCGCACCGTCGGTTGTGCGTGAGGCCGCGCCGTTGGCTGCGGCCTCGTGACGCGGGTTGCCGACGGCGGCTCGGTGGGCGACGGTGGCTCCGTGGCCGTCGCTGTGGGCAGCGCCGCTCGCGCCGTGGCCGAGGCGTCAGTCGTGGAACTGGGCATCGCTGTGACCGTCGCGGTCATCGTTGGCGGTAGTGGCGACGGTGAGCTTGGCACAACCACGGGGGCACGCTCGGCGTTCGCTGACGGCGATGACGACGCCGTCGCCGCCGTGGGCCGGGCCAGCCCTGCTACCCCGATGCTCACGGCGAGGCCAACGGCCAGCACAGGCACGCCCCACAGCCATCGGCGTTCGCTTGGGCGGCGCGTTGAGGCTCCTGTCGGCCCATCGGCAGCCGACTCAATATCCTCGTCAGCACTGCCAGCCGCAATCGCCCGCAGGGAGGCCCGTAGCTCCGCCGCCGAGGCAGGCCGGTCAGCAGCCCGCAGCGCCAACGTCCTCATCACTGCCTCGCCCAGCGCACGGGGTACCGCAGGTCGCAGGTCGCACAGATGCCGCAGCGGGTCAGGGTCGCCATTCAGCCGCGCTACCCCTCGCGCCAGCGCGTCCGCCGGGGCCGCGCCCGCCAACAGGTGGTACAGCGTCGCGCCGAGGCCGTAGAGGTCGGCACGAGCGTCTGTCGCCCCGCCCTGGATCTGCTCAAGCGGTGCGTAGTGCGGGGTGTAGCCTGTCAGGGTCGCCCCACTCAATTGCAAGGTTTGCCCACCAGCGGTACCCCGCGCCAGGCCGAAGTCGAGCAGTACGATTTTGCCCACATGCGTCAGCTTGAGGTTCTGCGGCTTGATGTCCCGGTGAATCACCGGCGGTGTGTGGCGGTGGAGATATTCCAGCGCGTCCAACAGCGTGTCCGCCCAAGCCAGCACGTCCTCAATGCTGAACGGTACCCTTCGCTGCGCCAACCGCGCCCCCAGGTCATCACCCGGTACATACTCCATTGCCAGGAAGAGTTCACCTGCGTCCTCGAAGTGGTCAAGTACGCGGGGCAGCGCTGGGTGATGCAGCGCCGCCAACAGCCGCGCCTCCCGCCGGAACGCCCGCCGCAGCACCTCGTCGCTGGCAAGGGTCTGCTTCAGCGCGACCGTTGCCCCCAGGTGTCCATCGCGGGCCGCGTAGACCGCGCCCATGCCCCCGCGCCCAGCAAGGGCCAGGATGTGGTAGCGTTGGTGGATCGTCTGACCGGGAACAAGGGCGCGCATACGCGGCTCACTCCGCTCATGAGGTTCTGTGTCCTGTGTCCTGTGTTTCAGCATAGGCGCAGCGATGCACGGTAGCGTTACGGGCAGCGGCGCACCCCGTCGTCTGAGCGAGAAAAAAACAAAGATTTTTTTGCACGGTAGAGAATCCTGCCACGCCGTGGCAGGAAGCCCCGTCGTGAGTCGCACCGGCCTCTGTTGCGTATCACCGCGCTCAACCGAGTGATCCATAGCAACCCCCATCTCACGCACGCTCACCCGCGTCCCTTCTGTCACGTCGATGCTGTTCGTGCCGTGCCGTCCGACGCTGCGCTGCTGCAAAGCCAGCCAACGCGGACAAAGCCGATGACAAAAGTGTAAAGCACATGACAACCTTTTGCCCCCAGTTTGTGCTATACTATGCACACAGCTAGTACGACTCCTATCAGTCCGTTTCCCAGCGTGTGGGATCAGCGTGTGTCCAGCGACATGCGCTTGCGCGAGTGGTGCGTCAGAATGGCGTACCCGATCCCCGTTGCGCCATCCTTCCCCCACCCACCGCCCTGTAGCGCACGAGCCTCCTTTTGATTGTAGGTTCTCTCAGCCACGCGTGGCGTATGGAGGTTTTTTTCTATGCGGCATCAGTCTTTGCGATGGGTTCTGCTGCATCTGCTTACGTTGGCGAGCCTGTTGCTCAATCTGGTGCCGTCCTTCGCCCCACGTAGCTTCGCCGCCGAGTCGGCCTCGCCCACGGCACCTACGCCTGCGTTCCTTGCGCCCACCAGCCCTGATACGGGCACCGGCGGGACGACGGGATCTGCGGCGCAGCGACCACACCAAGCGCCCCAAAACCGCATCGGGTCGCCCGAAGGCACCGCAGCACGTCAGCGAGCCCTGCGCCAGCAAACGGCCCCCGTGAACGCCGCCATCCCGCGTTTGCCGGGTGCTGACTCCGCAGGTGCCGCGCCAGCGACCGCATCGGGCCTCACTGCGCCGTCGCTCCACGCCAATGCCGCTGCGCCCAATGTGTCCCCGCTGACGCCCCCCGCACCAGCGGTTACGCGCCCTACACCGCCCGACCCACTGGCCCCGCGCCAGCGCACTGCCGCGCTCGATAGCGCGTTGGCGGAACTCACCCAACCGGGTGACAATCTCGCCGCAACCAACGTGCTCACGCCGACGGTCACGGTTAGCGCGGAGGGGAGCCTCACCGTCACTAGGACGTTGGTGGCACAGACTCGCACCGCCGTCTATCTCCCGCTGATTCAGACTAGTGGCACGCCAACCTCTGCGTTGCCCGTATCCACGACGCTACTCATTACCCCTGACCAGGGCGGGACGCTCCGCTCCGCCGATGGGCGCGTTCAGGTGGTCTTCCCCGCCGGGGCGGTCACTGCACCGACGACCATTACCCTCCAGATCCTCTCGGCCCAGGCGACTCCTGGCTATCAAGCGACGGGCCTCTTCTTTACGCTGAACGCCCGCGATGCCCAGGGTCAGCCCGTGACGCCGTTCACCCAAGGGCCGCTCGTCATCACGCAGTATGCCGACACGCTGGGCTTGGTCGAGGGACGACTTCAGTTGTACGCTGCCCGCGCTGCTGGCCCGTGGCAGCCCATTGCATCCCAGGTTGACCCACAGATCAACCAAGTCACCGCAACCTTGACTGCGGCAGTGCTCCACGGTGCTGTGGTTCAGGTGAACCGTCCGGCAAGCGTCGTCACCGCAACGGGTGATGCCATGACGACGTTTGCGCTGTTGGTGCCAAATCAGGTGCCCATTACTGGAAGCCAGACCATTACGCTCTGCGCTGGCACCGAGCTTTGGGCCAGCCCCGGCGACATTTGGCACAATACCGTCACGCCCTTTGTGGTGCCCGAAAACAACTACGCGGTCATGCTGATTAACCCCAACCACAATAGCCCCTACGCGGTTGGCGGGGTGCTGTGGTGGAATACCAGCCGCAAGGTGGTGACGAATACCGCCGGTGACGGTACAGGCTGGGTCAGCGAGGATCAGCTTGGGGTCGCCTGTCAGATCAATGATCCTGGGATCCCCACACGCGATGTCATGGCTTGGCTGCGTGCCATGCGCGCCAAATGGCGTCAGTTTGGCTATCGGCCCGCCACTGCCACTGGCGGCGACCCGGTAAATACCGCCACCGGCAACTTCCTCGCGCAGCATACCGATGTGCAGGTGCCGGGAGTGGCAGGGTTCGACCTCGTGCTACAGCGGGTGTACAACAGCCAGGATTCCCGCGAGGGTGCCTTTGGCCTTGGCTGGTCATCCTTGTTAGACACGTCAGTCACGGGCGCGCCCGATGGTAGCGTGGATGTGCGCTACCCCGATGGGCACGGTGCCGCCTTCACGCCTGGTGGCGCAGGCTACACGCCGCTTGATCCCGGCGTCTTCGACACGCTGACCCAAGCTGGGGCGGGCTTCACCCTGACCACGCCCGACCAGATCACCTACACCTTCGACGCCAAAGGCTATCTGGTCACGCTCAGTGAGCGCCACGGGAACACCATCACCGTGGTGCGCGATGGTGCCGGTCATGCGACGAGCATCACCGACAGCGCGGGGCGCACGTTCACGCTTAGCGTTACGGGCGATCAGGTGACGGCGATCAGCGACCCGGCGGGCCGTACCTGGAGCTATACCTATGATGGCACCAACCTCGCAGGCTTCACTGATGCCAACGGCGGCACCTGGCGCTACACCTCTGCCGACCAGCGTATCACGGCGCTGGTTGACCCCGAGGGCATCACCTATCTCCAGAATACCTACGATGGCGACGGGCGCGTCGTTTCGCAGCGTGATGCGGCAGGCTCGCAGAGCAGCTTCAGCTATACCGACGGGCAGACGACCTTCCGCGATAATCTGAGCCACCCGACGATTTACACCTACGATGACCGCAAGCGCACGACCCGCCAGGAGGACGCGCTCGGTCAGGCGGAACTGTTCACCTATGCTGATGACAATACGCGCACGGCGTTCACCGATAAGAACGGCCACACCTGGACGTACACCTACGATGCGCGTGGCAATCGGCTGACCACGACGGATCCCCTGGGCCACACCGTTAGTGCGACCTACAACGCCACCAACGACCTAACCAGCCTCACTGATTTGGGCGGGCCGGGGGACAGTGCGCGCACCACAACCTATGCCTACAATGGCGTGGGCGATGTGATCCGCATCGCGCAGCCCGATGGCACAATGATCCTGGCGACCTCCGATGGGCGCGGGCAACGGCTCACCCAGACCGACGCCAACGACCATACGACCACGTTCAGCTACGATGGGCAAGGCAACCGCGTGGCGGTCGCTGACCCGCTCGGCCAGACGACCCGCTCGGCCTACGATGCCGTGGGTCGTCGCACGAGCGTCACCGATGCGAATGAGCACACCACGCAGCTTGCCTACGACGGTAACAATAATCTCACCGCCTTGACCGACCCCAAGGGCCAGCGCACCACCTTCGCCTACGACGGCAACGATACCCTCGTCACCCAGACTGACCGGCGCGGCGGTGTCACCACCTACGCCTACGATGTCAACCTCAAGCTGATCGCCGAGACCGACCCCGAGGGCCACACGACGCGCTACGCCTATGACGCGATGTACAACCGCGTCAGTCTGACCGACCCGCGTGGCAATGTGACCCAGTATCGCTACGACTCCATCTATCGGCTGACTGCGGTGGAGGATGCACTGGCTGGTGTCACCCACTTTGCCTACGATCCCAACGGCAACGTCACCAGCGTTACCAATGCCCTTGGCACTGTAACGCGCTACGTCTACGATGTGCTCAACCGTCAGGTCACGCAGACCGATGCGCTCAATGGGGTCACGACCTTCGTTTACGATGCGGTGAGCCGTCAGACCCAGGTCACCAACCCGCGTGGCGCGGTGACGCGGGTGGCCTATGACCTGCTTGACCGACCTCTTCGTCGCACCGACGCGCTCGACGGCGTGCAGACCATCGGCTACGACCCCGCTGGCAACCTGATCTGCGTGACGGATGCCAACAGCCACACCACGACCCTTGGCTACGATGCCGCCGACCGCCGCATCACGCAGACCGACCCTGAGCGCCATCTCACCACGGTCGGCTACGATGCCGTCGGCAACACGACCGTGATCACCGACGCGCTGGGCCGCGTGACTCGCGCCGCCTACGATGCGAACGACAACACGACCGTGATCACCGATGCGCTCGATGGCGTAACGACGCTCGCCTACGATGCCGAGGACACGCTGGTGGCGCGCACGGACGCCAATGACCACACCACGCGCTTCGTCTACGACCGTGACGGGCTGCTCATCACGCTGACCGAGGCGGGTGGTCAGGTCTCGCACTTCGCCTACGACGCGACCCACAACCGCATCAGCGTCACGAATGCGAAGGGCAACACCTGGAGCGCGACCTACGACGTGCTCAACCGGCAAATCAGCGCGACCGACCCGCTCACCCACACGACGGGCTACGGTTACGACGCACTGAGTCGGCAGATCACTGTGGTGGATGCCAACGGCATCACCACGGGCTACCGCTACGACGCGCTCGACCGTCTGGTCGCCGTGGTGCAGAACGAGCGCCCCGGACTTGCCGCCGATCACGAAACCAATGTCATCACCGGCTACGCCTATGATGCGGTGGGCAACCTCACCGCCACCACCGACGGCAATCGCGAGACGACGACCTTCAGCTACGATCTGCTCGACCGGCTAACCCAAGAGGTGAACCCGCTGGGTCATACCTGGCGCTACGCCTATGACGCGGTCGGCAACCTGACTCAGCGTACGGACGCCAACGGGCAGACCACGACCTATCGCTACGACGCCGACGACCTGCTGGTTCACACCGGCTACCCGGACGATAGCGGCGTCAGCTACGCCTACGATGCGGTGCATAATCAGACCGCGATGACCGACACGCTCGGCCTGACGCGCAACGACTACGACGCGCTGAACCGGCTGGTGGCGAGCACGAATCACGTTGGGCAGCGTGTGGGCTACGCCTACGATGCCGTGGGCAACCGTATCGCCATGACCTACCCGGACGGGCGCGAGGTGCAGTACGCCTACGACCCGACCGACTTTGCCATCCAGATTACCGACCCAGACGGTCACATGTTCCGCGTGACCCGCGACCTCACGCATAACGTGGTGCGCGTCGAGAACCC
>CAIRDL010000458.1 GCA_903877345.1 uncultured Oscillochloris sp.
GGACTGTCCTGGCCACGCGGACTATATCAAGAATATGATCACCGGCGCGGCCCAGATGGACGGCGCGATCCTGGTCGTCTCCGCTCCCGATGGCCCCATGCCCCAGACCCGCGAGCACATCCTCCTCGCCCGCCAAGTTCAAGTTCCCGCCGTCGTCGTCTTCCTTAATAAGGTGGATATGATGGACGACCCGGAATTGCTCGAACTGGTGGAGCTGGAGTTGCGCGAACTGCTGTCGAAGTATGACTTCCCCGGCGACGATATTCCTATTGTGCGGGGTTCGGGCCGCGCCGCGCTGGAGAGTACCAGCAAGGACATTAACGCCCCCGAATATAAGCCCATTCTCGACCTGATGCAGGCGGTGGATGATTACATCCCGACGCCGAAGCGGGCGATTGATCAGCCCTTCCTGATGCCGGTGGAAGATGTGTTCGGCATCAAGGGGCGCGGTACCGTGGTGACGGGTCGCATCGAGCGGGGCCAAGTCAAGGTTGGCGACACGATTGAGATTGTCGGCATGGAAGAGGGCATTCCCCGCAAGACCGTGGTGACGGGCGTGGAAATGTTCCAGAAGACGCTGGATTCGGGCATCGCGGGCGACAATGTGGGCTGCTTGTTGCGCGGTGTGGAGCGCACTGATGTCGAGCGCGGCCAAGTGATGTGCGCGCCCGGTTCGATCAAGCCGCACAAAAAGTTCCAGGCCCAGGTCTACGTGCTGAAGAAGGAAGAGGGCGGTCGTCATACGCCGTTCTTCCCCGGCTATCGGCCCCAGTTCTACGTGCGGACAACCGACGTGACGGGTTCGATCCATCTGCCGGAAGGCATGGAGATGGTGATGCCGGGCGATAATGTGCAGATGGGCATCGAACTGATTGTGCCGGTGGCGATTGAGGACGGGTTGCGCTTCGCCATCCGTGAGGGTGGCCGTACCGTTGGTTCTGGCGTCGTCATCAAGATCGAAGAGTAAGCCGCAGAGCTTTGGGGATTGAGTGCTTGGCGTTTGGGCAACCAGCGCTGAACCCTCAATCCCCGTTTGAGGGACGCGAATGGCTGTGGCTAAAGACACGAAGGAACAGCAGCAAAACCCCATTGAACGCACGTTTCGTGAGACGCGGAGCGAGCTGCGGAAGGTCGTTTGGCCGACCCGCGAAGAGACGACCCGGCTGACGGTCGTCGTGATTGTGATTTCGTTGCTGATCGGGGTCATTCTTTTCTCTGGCGATTCACTCTTCCTGTACCTCTATACGACGCTAGTGACCCTCGTTTCTGGTGGTGCCAAGTAGTTTGCGCGGTGCGGCTTGGCGCGGAGACTGCCTGACGCTGCCTCGTTTCTTAAACTGGTTTGCACATTGCGGGAGCCTTGCGTGTCTGAGGAAGAGCAAAATAAGGGCGCGACAAAAGAGACCGATGATCGGCGCTGGTATGTGATTCATACATATTCGGGCTACGAGAATAAGGTCAAACAGAATCTGGAGCATCGCGTCGAATCGATGGAGATGCGTGACCAGATTTTTCGCGTTATTGTGCCGACCGAGGAAGAGATTGAGATCAAGAATGGACAGCGCCGGACGGTCAATAAAAAGATCTACCCCGGCTATGTCTTGGTGCAGATGCGCTTGACCGACGACTCCTGGTATGTGGTACGCAATACGCCCGGCGTGACGAGTTTCGTTGGCCACGGCAATAAGCCCACCCCCCTTGAGGACGATGAGGTCAAGACCATTCTGAAGCAGATGGAGGGCGAGGCGCCGAAGGTGCGCGTCAGCTACCAGAAGGGTCAGGCGGTCAAGATTATTGATGGCCCCTTCACCGATTTTGAGGGTGTGGTTGATGCGATTGACCACGAGAAAGGGCGCGTGCGCGTGCTCGTCTCCTTCTTCGGGCGCGAGGCTCCCGTCGAGCTTGATTTCCTTCAGGTGACCCGTCTGGTTGATTAGAGGCACGCTCGACCCGTACACTCAGCGCGTCTTTCCTGGGGGCCGCTAAGCGGCCCCACCGACTGTCTGGACACCTCGCCTAGTCACGAAACTTACCGGCTTGGGTGAGGGAGGAAGCGTCAAGCTTCCACTCAGAGGAGAACTATTGTGGCAAAGAAACTCGTCGCCGTCGTGAAGCTTCAACTGCCCGCCGGGAAGGCGACACCCGCCCCGCCCGTCGGCCCGGCCCTCGGTCAGTACGGCATCAACATCATGGGCTTCGTGAAGGAGTACAACGAGAAGTCGGCCTCGCAGGCTGGCAGTATCGTTCCGGTCGAAATTACGATCTACAGCGACCGCTCTTTCGTCGCCAAGCTGCTCACGCCACCCGCCGCCGACTTGCTCCGCAAGGCTGCCGGGGCGGCGAAGGGTTCGGGCACGCCCAATCGCGTCAGCGTCGGCCAAATCACCCGCACGCAGTTGCGCCAGATTGCCCAGACCAAACTGCACGATGTCAACGCCCTGAATATTGAAGGGGCCGAGAAGATCATCGCCGGGACGGCGCGCAGTATGGGTATCAAAATTGTGGATTAGTACGGATTCTGGTGCGGGACGCCGCACCCTAAGCGGTGGGAGAGCACCCGCTCGCTAGAACCACCAGGAGCTTTGAGATGGCGAAGCACGGCAAACAGTACCTCGCGGCGCTGACCAAGGTTGATCGAAGCCAGTTCTATACGCCGGAAGCGGCGATTGCGCTGGTCAAAGAGGCGAGCTACGTCAAGTTTGATGCCACCGTTGAGGTGCATCTGCGGTTGGGCATTGATCCGCGCCATGCTGACCAGAATATTCGCACGACCGTCGCGCTGCCCAATGGCACCGGCAAGATGGTGCGCGTGCTGGTCTTCTGTCAGGGCGAGGCGATCCAGGCGGCACTTGATGCAGGGGCGAATTTCGCCGGGGGCGACGAATTGATTGCCCGCGTGGACAAAGAGAATTTCTTCGATTTCGATGTCGCCATTGCCAGCCCCGATATGATGGGCAAGGTTGGGCGTATCGGACGCAAGCTCGGCCCCCGTGGCCTGATGCCCAACCCGAAGAGTGGCACGATTGTGCCGGCTGAGGATCTGCCGCGCACCATCCGCGAAGTGCGGGGCGGGCGCGTCGAGTTCCGTAACGATAAGACTGGCATTCTCCACGTCGCCATTGGCAAGCTGAGCTTTACACCCGCGCAGATCCGCGAGAACTTCGTCGCGCTGTTGGACGTGGTGAAGGCGGCGAAGCCGAGTGGCGCGAAGGGTACCTACATCCGCAGTGTGACCCTGACGAGCACAATGGGGCCTGGCGTGCCGGTCAACCCGACGCTTGCCCAGACGCTGACGGTCAGCTAGGCGAGATTGTAGATTGCAGATTTGCCGTATTTGAGCGGGTTCGTAGTAGCGGCTTCAGCCGCGTTAGAGAGCCTCGCACGGGGCTAACGGGGCTAAAGCCCTACTACGAACCACTACGAAGACGCCCGCGTGGGCGTTTCCTACCCTAGACAGCTTGGTGGGCATTGCCCGTAATGGCCGGTAGGCCGCCAGCCGAGGTAGACCCGGGTTTCGATACACGCAGGGGTAGCCTGCTTTATCGAGTGTGGGCGTTCAGCGCCCCGCCTTCGGTCGCCATGTCTGGGACATGGGCGACCTTTTTGTTGTATACGTCTTCGCAAGAAAGGAGGTGAATGTATGCCAACCCAGCGCAAGATTGACCGTGTTGCTGAATTGACCGACAAGATGCGGCGCTCGCAACTCGCGGTGGTCGCCGATTACCGTGGCTTTTCCGTGGCGGAACTGACCAACCTGCGCGCTAAGCTGCGGGA
>CAIRDL010000459.1 GCA_903877345.1 uncultured Oscillochloris sp.
CTTCACGAGTCCAAAAGGATTGCTGTAGCTGTCGTTCGTTCTATGCCGCTGAACCAGCTTCTTGGTCGGATTCTTCTCGTGAAAAATCTACTTTCTCGTACACTTCTTCGAGGAGCAGGGTACACTGAATGGTGCGTAATTCAATGCTGCCGTCCCGTCCTAGTGCTTCAGAAAGAACCCATGTGTTATCACTCTGTCGTGTGAATTGCTCAATATGATATTCATCTTGAGCAATAAGAATATATTCACGGAGCGATAAGATTGACCGATACTGGTGAAACTTTTTGCCTCGGTCGTACTTTTCCGTAGAAGGGGAGAGTACTTCAATAATGATGATTGGATTAAGCAGAATATCTTCTTTTTCGTCTTCATACTGTTCATGCCCACATATGATCGTGATGTCCGGGTACGTGTATAATCCTGTCTGCACAACCTTTACGCGCATGTCACTGGGATAGATATTACAATTTCGCTGACGCAATTGCATGTAAAGTGTTGCATAGGTACTTCCTGCAATACGATTGTGGCGTACATTCCCACCAGCCATCGCATAGATGGTTCCAGCGTAATATTCATGTTTCCCAGTGCGCTCGCGGTCAAAGGCTATATACGCTTCTGGCGTGACATATGGCTTTGGTTGTGCGGTCATCGGTCTGTCCTCCTGTGTAGATTGTAGATTGTAGACAAGGTTCCAGGCTACGTTACAGTCCTAGCTGGCGCATGGCTTCCTGATGCACTCAACCTGACCCCTGACCCCCGACCCCTGAAACCTGAAACCTTGCCCCTGACACCTTACCCTGCGCTGATGAGCGCCAAGAGTCCCGCCTCGTCAAGCACCGTGACGCCAAGCTGTTGCGCTTTCGCGAGTTTGCTGCCTGCGCTCGCGCCTGCTACCACGTAGCTGGTCTTTTTGCTGACACTTTCGCTGACTTTGCCGCCATGCGTTTGGATCAGGTCGCCCGCTTGCTCTCGGGTGAGGGTGGGCAAGGTGCCGGTGAGGACAAACGTTTTCCCAGCCAACAGGTCGCTCGTCCACTGCCGGGGTGACTCGCCCACCAGAAGCAGGCCTGCGGCGCGCAGCTTGGCGACTACGTGACGGTTCGCTTCCCGCTGAAAAAAAAGCCCGAGGCTGGCGGCAACGACCGGGCCAATGCCATCCACCGCTGTCAGTTCGGCCTCACTCGCGGCCATCAGCGCGTCGAGGCTGCCGAAGTGGTTGGCGAGCGCGGTGGCGGCAACGTTGCCCACGAAACGGATGCCAAGCCCGACGATCACGCGGTCGAGGGGCTGCGCTCGTGACGCCTGGATCGCGTCAAGCAGCTTTGCGATGCGCTTTGGCCCGTAGCCTTCGACGCCCTCAAAGAGCGCAGCCGTCAGCCCGTAGAGGTCGGCGACATCTTCGATCCAGCCCAAGCTGACGAACTGCTCGGCCTGACGCTCGCCAATCCCGACGATGTCCATTGCACCACGACTGACAAAGTGTTCGACGCGCCGCACCAGTTGGGCCGGACAGATGCCGAAGTTGGGGCAACGCCACGCCGCCTCGCCCTCAACCCGCTCCAAGGTCGAACCGCAGGCGGGACAGGTTGTGGGAAACGTCCAAGGTTCGACGGCGGCGGTGCGGAGATCGAGCACCGGGCCGACCACATAGGGAATCACGTCGCCCGCCCGTTTCACCGTGACGTAATCGCCGACACGGATGTCCCGTTCGCTGATGTAATCGGCGTTGTGCAGACTCGCGTTCCGCACCGTTACTCCGCCAATGACGATGGGCGACAGTTCGGCGTTGGGCGTCACGACGCCGGTGCGCCCCACGTTGACGACAATCTGTTCGAGGCGCGTGACGGCCTCGCGGGCGGCAAACTTGAAGGCGACGGCCCAGCGTGGATCGTGCTGCACGACGCCCAATTCGCGCTGTTGCGCGAAATCGTCAACTTTAACCACAATGCCGTCCGCCTCGTAGGGCAAACTATCGCGGCGGGTCATCCAGGCTTGACAGTAAGCCAGCACCTCGGCCCAAGTGGTGAAACGGCGCACGTCAGCGTTGACCGGGAAACCGAGGGCGCGCAGGTAGTGGAGGGTTTGCCATTGACTGGTGAGGTTGACGCCGGTGAAGGGGCCGACGGCGTAGGCGAAAAAGCGCAACGGACGCTCGGCGGTGAGGGCCGGGTCTTTCTGGCGCAGCGAACCCGCCGCCGCGTTGCGGGGATTGGCGAAACTCTTTTCGCCGGTTGCCGTCAGGTGGGCGTTGAGGGCCGCAAACTCGGCGCGGCGCATATAGACCTCGCCGCGCACCTCGATGCTGGCGGGCAGACCAAGCTGCTCGGCGGTCTCAGGCTCGCGCAGACGCAGAGGCAAGCCACGGATCGTGCGGAGGTTGGCCGTCACCTCTTCGCCGATCTCGCCGTCGCCACGGGTGGCCCCTTGGACAAAGCGGCCCGCCTGGTAGGTGAGGGCCAGCGCCAGACCGTCAATCTTCGGCTCGACCACATAGACCACGGGCGTGGCGGGGCCAAGCAGGCGGCTGACCCGTTCGCGCCATGCGTGCAACTCGGCCTCGTCCATCGCATTGGCAAGGGAAAGCAGCGGCTGCGGGTGGCGCACCTTGGTGAACTGCGTGGCCGCTTGGCCGCTCACGCGCTGGGTGGGCGAATCGGGCGTGATCAGTTCCGGGTGGGCCGTCTCGATGGCTTGCAGTTCACGCAACAGCGCATCGTAAGCCGCATCACTGAGACGCGGATCGTCGAGCACGTAATACTGGTAATTGGCCTCGGCGAGAGCAGCGCGCAACGTCTCGGCGCGGTGGGCGGGATCAGGCAACGTCATTGCTGGTGCCTCCTCGGATTTTAGATTGTGCCAAGCTAAGCCAAGGTTTCAGGTGCCGGGTTTCAGGTTGCA
>CAIRDL010000460.1 GCA_903877345.1 uncultured Oscillochloris sp.
GCCGCAATCTAAAATTCGAAACCCGACTTAGTAGTCTGGCAACGAAGTTTTCTTGCAAAAGCGTTGGCTTCGACAAGCTCAGCCAACGGACGCGGGCTGCGACAGGCTCAGCCAACGGACGCGGGCTGCGACAGGCTCAGCCAACGGACGCGGGCTGAGCTTGTCGCAGCCAGCACTTGTACCAGAACAGAGGACTTACTTTACGGACTACTAACGAACCTTGTCTGCAATCTGCAATCTAAAATCTACAGCCCCGCAACCGTCTGCACGCGGCTGATCACACCGAGGATGAGATTGGGGAAAAGCCCCAAGACGATGAGGCCGAGGGTGGCAATGGTGACGGCTGCCATGATGCCCGCAGGCGCACGCAACGGCTCGTTGGTCAGTGGTGGCTCGATGAACATCGCTTTGAGCAGTCGCAGGTAGTAGTAGAGGCTGATCAGCGTCGTTACCACGGCAAGGCTGACGAGCCAGTACGCCCCGGCTTGCCAGCCGACCATGAAGATGTAGAACTTGGCGAAGAAGCCCGCCAACGGTGGCACGCCCGCCAACGAGAGGACGCAAAGGGTCAACAGGGTGGCGAGGGGCAGGTTGCGCTGCGCCAGCCCGTTCAGGTCGGCGATCTCTTCGCCGCCGACGGCAAGGGCGATGGCGGACAAAGCCCCGAAGCCGCCCAAGTTGGTCAGGGTGTAGATCACCAGATAGTAGATCAGCGCCACGGTGCCTTGGTCGCGGTCAAAGGGCTGCGGTGCGGCCCACGCCACGAAGCCCAGCAGCAGAAAGCCTGCGTGGGCAATGCTTGACCACGCGAACAGGCGCTTGGCGTTGGTCTGTGGCAGCGCCGCCAAATTGCCGATCACTAGGGTCAGCACGGCGAGGAACGCCACCATACTCGTCCAACCGCCAAAGGTAGCCCCCAGCGTCACCGAACCAGCAAGCGACGGGAAGGCGGTGGTCAGCAGCCGGAAGAGCAGAATGAAGCCCGCTGTCTTTGAGGCGGTCGAGATGAAGGCGGTGATCGGCGTCGGTGCGCCCTGGTAAACATCGGGCGACCAACCGTGGAAGGGTACCACCGCCACTTTGTAGCCCACGCCCGCCAGAATGAAGACCATCGCCAGAGTCAGCAGTGGCACACCCTCGCTGCCTTGGCGGGCCATCGCAGCGATGCGGGCGAACTGGGTCAGGTCATTCGCCACCGCGTTGCCCGCCATCGCACTAGCCGCATAGCCATAGGCCAGACTCATGCCGTAGAGCAGGATGCCCGACGAGAGCGCCCCGAAGAGGAAGTACTTCATCCCCGCCTCGGACGAGCGGGTGTCGGAGCGGAAGTAGCCCGCCAGGATGTAGAGCGGGATGCTGGTCAGTTCGACGCCCAGATAAGCCATGATCAGCTCAGTCGCGCCCGCCATCAAACACATGCCCAGGGTCGAAAAGAGGATCAGGGCGTAGAACTCGGCGGGGTGGGCCGTGGGCCGATAGTCGAGACAGAGCAGACTGGTCAGGAAGGCCGCGCCGATGAAGATCAGGCGGGCGATCATCGTCAGGTCGTCGGTGGCGAAGGTGCCGCTAATCGGCGTGCCGGTCGGCCCGCCCGCTTGGAGATTCCGCAGGATGTTGGTCAGGAAGTTGACCGGCACCTCCGCAGGCAGCTTGTAGACGTAGCCGCTCTGGAGCAGGGCAATCACGAAGACGAGGCCCAAGCCAATCGCCGTCAGCGAGGCGGAGGAGCGGACGCGCTCCAGTTGGGCTGCGGCGGTGCGCCCCCAGCGCTCAAAAATATCTGAGCCTAGCACCAACAGGGCCAGCACCAGCAGCAGAATCTCCGGCAGGATGCGCGGAATGTCGGTCATAGAAAACTGCACCACAGTCGCTACCTCCCCGCCACGACGATACCGCTCAACTGGGCCACAACCGGGCGTACCCCAAGGTCAATCAGTTCGGTAAGCACCGCCGGGTACAGCCCGACGATGACCAGGACGCTCGCCAGCACCGCCGCCCCCGTATATTCTTGCCAAGTCAGTTTCGGCAGCTTCAAGAACTCAGGGTTCTTCACTTCGCCATAGAAAACCGACCAGACCGCCTTCAGGATGTAAGCCCCGGTGATGGGGATCGAGATGGCGGCGATCACCGCAATCAGGGGGTATTTCTCCCACACGCCCATGAAGATGTTCAGTTCGGCCCAGAAGCCTGCCAGCCCTGGCATGCCCATTGACGAGAGGCCCGCCACGACGAACATGAAGGCCGCGAAGGGCATCACTTTGCCCAAACCGCCGAGTTCGGGCAACTGGCGCGTGTGGGTGCGCTCATACACCATACGGCCCACTACCGAGAAGAAGAGCGCCGTCATGACGCCGTGGGCGAACATTTGCAGCACGGCACCCGTAATGGCGATCTGCGTTCCGGCGGCGAGGCCCATGACCACGAGGCCCATGTGGCTCACCGACGAGTAGCCGATGATGAACTTGGCGTCGCGCTGGGCCATCGCAATCGTCGCCCCGTACACCACGTTGAGCAGGGTCAGCCCGGCGATGACAGGCAGCCAGACGCTCGCCCCCACCGGCATCAGCCACATGGCGGCGCGCAGGCAGCCGTAGGCACCCAGCTTCATCAGCACGCCCGCGTGGAGCATGCTGACTGCCGTTGGGGCAGCCACATGGCCCGTCGGGCTCCACGTATGGAAGGGAAACATACCCGCGAGGATGGCGAAACCGACGAAGAGCATGGGGAAGAAGATGCGCTGGAGGTCGCCCGCCAGGGTGATGTTGGCTGCCAGGGTGATCATGTCGAAGGTGCGGAGGCCCGACCCGAAGTAGAGGCCCAGCATGCCGATGATGGTCAGCGCGCTGCCCGCCATGAGGAAGAGGGTCAGTTTCATCGCGCCGTACTCTTTGCGCGTGCTGCCCCAGACACCGATGAGCAAGTACATCGGCAGCACGGCCAGTTCGTAGAAGACGAAAAAGAGGAACATGTCGAGGGAGACAAAGACTCCGTAGACGCCGGTGGTGAGCAGGAGCAGCAGCACCCAATACTCTTTGACCCGGCGGTCAATGTTCCAACTCATCAAGGCACCGGTAAAGATCACCACGCCGTTGAGCACGAGCATCGGCAGACTAATGCCGTCAACGCCGAGCAGGTAGCCGATGCCGAGTTGGGGCATCCAGTCGAGGCGTTCGATAAACTGAATGCCGCCTCGGCTCGGATTGTAGCCCAGAAAGAGCAGGATTGACAGCACCAGCGAGAGCAGGGCGAAGGTAGCGCCCACCCAGCGCATCAGTTCTTTCTGGCTGCTGGGGATTACGGCGATCAAGATGGCGGGTACAGCCATGCTGAGCCAGACGAGGCTCAGCCACGGGATGTTCGTTGGAAGAGCGATCAGGCCCATGCGTTCCTCAGCGGGGCGCGAAGCCCATACGATACTCGGCGGGGCGACGGTGGGGTGAAGCACTTGCTCGCAGGCTCGCAAGTGCTTCACCCTTACATCGTACAGCGGTCACGAGATTAGTTTCTGGAATACCGCGACGAGTTGCGTGGCGGTGGCGTTGGCGAGACTCAGCATTGGTGCCGGGTAGACGCCCAGCAGCAGCAGCAGCGCCAGAAGGGGCAGGATCGTCCACACCTCGGCGGGGCGCAGGTCGGCGATGGTGCCCCATTCGGCGTTCAGCGGGCCGAGGAAGATGCGCTGGTACATCAGCAGCAGGGCCAGGGCGGTGATGATCAGCCCGATGACCGCCAAAGCGGTAAAGAGCGGCAGGGTCGCCCAAGCACCCCGGAAGATAAAGAACTCGCCGACGAAACCTGCCATCCCCGGCAACCCCAGGTTGGCGAACATCGCCGCGCCCATAATTCCGGCGAAGGTTGGGGCGGCCACGCGCAGCCCACCAAAGTCCATCAGGTTCCAGCTCTTGGTACGGGCGTACAGCGCCCCGGCGAGGAAGAAGAGCGCCCCGGTCGAGAGGCCGTGGGCGATCATTTGCATCATGGCCCCGTTCAGCGCGATGGCGCGGCTGTCCTGCGTAGCGCCGCCGGGTAGGGCGGCGACGGCAGCGATGGCGAGCATCACGTAGCTCATGTGGTTGATCGAGGTGTAGCCGATCAGGCGTTTGATGTCGCCGCCGGTGTTGGCAAGCGCGCCAAACGCCCCGGCGATGATGCCGATCAGAGCCAGGCCACCGATCACGGGGGCGAAGTATTGCGCCGCGTCGGGTACCAGCGGCAGCAGAATGCGGAGCATCCCGTAGGCACCCATTTTGCTCATCACAGCGCTGAGCAAGATGCTGCCAGCGGTAGGCGCTTCGGCGTAGGCATCGGGGAGCCATGTGTGGAAGGGCCAGACCGCCAACTTAATTGCGAACGCAACGAAGATGGCCCAGAACGCGATGCTGGAATAGAGGAGCGGGAACCGCCCTAGGACGGCAGTTAGCCCAATCTTTTCCATATAAGCAAAAATAATTTCGCGCAGGGTACTCGTCACCTCGCCGACAGGCAAACCCTGCCCAAGCCGCCCCAAGTCAACCAAGCTCCACGTTGCGATGCCCGCTTGCCGCGTCGCCAGATAGAGCACTTGGAAGAGCAGCAGCAGGCCAATCGAACCCGCCATTGTGTAGATGAAGAATTTGAAGGCGGCGTAGCGCCGATTTTCGCGGCCCCAACTCTGGATGAGGAAGAAGGCGGGGACGAGGCTGAATTCCCAGAAGATGAAGAAGAAGAAGAAGTCGAGGGCGACGAAGTAGCCGAGCATCGCCGCTTCGAGCAGCAACAGCAGCGCGTAATGCGCCTTAGGTCGGTCGCTGACGCCCCACGAGGAGAGCGCGGCGACTGGAGCCATTACCACTGTTAGTAAAATCAGTGGCAAACTCAGCCCATCTATGCCGAGGAAATAATCAATGTGGATGGCCTTGATCCAGGCGATCTGTTCGACCATCTGTACGACGCCCTGATCGGACGCGGTGGCTCCCGCGTTGAAGCGTGCCCAGATCAGCATGGCGATGGCGAAGGGCACCCCCATCCAGGCCGTCACGCCGAGGCGCACGATGCGGTCGGGTAGGCGCAGCCAACCGGCGAGGCCCACCAGCAGAATGCCCGCCAGGGTAGACAGCAGCAGCAGCGTCAGCCACGGCACACCGTCGGGCGAAGCGATGAGATAGGGGGGAAAGTTCATAATCTATTGGCCTAGGGATCAGGGATCAGGGATCAGGGATCAGGGATCAGGGATCAGGGATCGGCTATCGGCTATCGGCTATCGGCTATCGGCTATCGGCCATCACTTAATCACATACATATACACCAGCCCCAAGATCACCGCCCCACCAAAGACATACACCATGTAATCCTGGGCTTTGCCCGTCTGGAGGCGGCGGGTTTGCTTGCCGGAGGCCAGAGTGCCGGTGGCGAGACCGTCGGGGCCATCGTTGAACAGGGTGTCGTCTACGATGAAGTTAATCTGCCCAAAGAAGGCGGTCAGATGCCCGACGCCGTTGACGATGCCGTCGAGGATCGCCAGATCGATCCAGGCCCATGCCAGCGCCAGAATCGCCGTCAGCCGTCCGAAACTGGCCTGGTAGAGTTCGTCCACGCGGTATTTTTCGTTCAGCAGGCGGAAAAGCGCCGGAGCCTGCCGCTCCAGTGGGTCAGTGTCGCCTGATTGGGCGAAAGCCCCGCCGTAGAAGAACCAGCCCGCCGCGATGCCGCCGAAGGCAACCAGCAACGAGACGCCCGCGACCGTGAAGTTGAAGAGTACCGCCTCTTGCCGCCAGAGCCCGCCCAGCCAGCGCCCGCCGGGGATGCTGAAGGGGAGATTGAAGCCGCCCGCCGTCACGGCGAAGCACGCCAGCACCACCAAGGCCGCGATCATCGTCGGCTCTTCGTGCCAGTGGGGGTCAGTGCTGCTGTGGCCGTGGGCGTCGTCAGCCGCGTGACCGTGGGTGTCGGCAGCGTGGCTGTGGTGGTCGCGGGGGGCAGGTTCGGGATTCTTAAACACCACCGGCTGCGCGCCGCGAAAGTCCCCAAAAAAGACCAGCCGCCACTGCCGGGTCATGTAGAAAGCCGTCAGGAAGGCGGCGAGCACCAGGACGCCGAAGACGACCCAGTTGGTGCGCCGGAAGGCGTCAGCCAGAATCTCGTCCTTGCTCCAGAAGCCAGCGAAGGGTGCCACGCCCGCCAAGGCCAAATAGCCCAGCGTGTACGTCCAGAACGTCCACGGCATGCGCGTGCGTAACCCGCCCATATTGCGGATGTCCTGCGCGGTCTGTTGGGCGGCGTACTCATCCTTATGGTGCAGCGCCTCGATCTGCGGCGTGGCCTCCATGCCGTGGATGACCGAACCGGAGCCGAGGAAGAGCAGCGCCTTGAAGAAGGCGTGGGTCAGGAGGTGGAACATGCCCGCCACCCAGCCGCCAAGCCCCAACGCAGCGACCATAAAGCCGAGTTGCGAGAGCGTCGAGTAGGCCAGGATGCGCTTAATGTCGTACTGCGCCACCGCAATCGTCGCTGCAAACAGCGCCGTGAAGGCGCCGATTGCAGTGACAACGTCCAGCGTGATGCCGTGATCGGCCTTGAGGATCGGGAAGGTGCGGGCCAACAGGAAGACACCCGCCGAGACCATCGTGGCAGCGTGAATGAGCGCCGAGACGGGCGTCGGGCCTTCCATCGCGTCGGGGAGCCAGACGTGGAGCGGGAATTGGGCCGACTTGCCGACGGTGCCCGCAAAGAGCAGCAGGGCAATCCCGGTGGCATGGCTCAGCCCAAAGAAACCCACGCCTTCCCCAAGGCGCTTGAGCAACTCCGGGTTGAAAATCTCGCCCTCGCCATTCCCGAAGGCCAAACTGCCCGCCTGCGTGTACAGGTAGACAAGGCCGAGCAGCATCAGCACATCGCCGATGCGCGTGGTGATGAACGCTTTGACCGCC
>CAIRDL010000461.1 GCA_903877345.1 uncultured Oscillochloris sp.
ACGGGCACTGGGACGGTCGGGAACACGACGTTCCAGATCAATGACGCCACGATCATTCAGGACGGTGCCACCAATGTCGCCAACGGGGCCACGGTGCGGGTGAATGGCTACTATGACGCCCAAGGGAAATTGGTTGCCACCCAGGTGTCCGCCATTACCCCGGTCTACGTGCCCTTGATCGCCCGTTAGTCGGTTTGTTCGCACGCCAAGTGTGCGCGGTTAGGTTGCTTGCTCTGACGACGCCGGTCACCTGCACATGCCGTTGACCGGCGTTGTTGGCGCACAACGAACCGAATCAGCCTGGGTTCTGGACGCGCTGCGGTCGCGGTCGGTCGTCCGTTCTCCCCCCACGGAGGGCCGTTGCCAGTGTCCGCCCCGCTGCCCCAACCCGTCGCCCCCTCCCGTTCCCCCCGGGCGGGGGCTTTTTTTTGTGAGTTGACAGGCCCGCCCCCCACAGGCATAATGCGCGGCAGTCTTAGACCACCCCCGCCCTGTCCGATGATCGTTAGACAAGGTTCAGATCAGCTTTACAGTGTGCGCTATTTGTAGGGCGGACTTCTAGCCCGCTAAGTAAGTGGCAGAAAGTTCTTGGCACATGTCATTCTGAGCGAAGCGAAGAATCTCGGCATCAGGAGGGGAGAGATGCTTTGCTGACGCTCAGCATGACAATCTGCCACCTACTTATAGCAATCCCACACAGGTTGTGAAAAGGAGTCGAGGCTTTAGGCGGTTCTATCCGGCTAAAGCCTCGACTCCACACAACAACTCCAATAGGATTGCTATAGATGCACGTCGGCAGGCTAGAAGCCTGCACTACGAATGTTGAACCTGAACCCTGAAACCTTTTCTTAGCAGCAAGGAACACCGATGCGCCGAATCGTCGCCCCGCTCTTCATGATCGCCCTGCTCCTGCTCGGCGCAAGCCCCGTCCAAGCACAAGCCCCTGTGCAACAAATGCGCGCCTTCTGGGTTGATAACCTACATCCTGGCTTCTACAACCCCGCGCAGGTTGATGAACTGGTCAACAATGTGGTGCGCGCCGGGGCCAATACCATCATTGTGCAGGTGCGACGCCACGGCGATGCTTGGTATAACAACAGCTTCGAGCCACGCTCCGCCGACTCACATTTGGCCCCTGCCGCCCAATTTGACCCCTTGGGCTACCTGCTTGCGAAGGCGCACGCAGCCGGTCTGCGTGTTCACGCATGGCTCGTTATGTCGGTGGCCTGTCGCCCTACTGACCCGCTTTGGGGCAACCCGGCGCATGTTTGCACCACGCACGGGCCAGAAATTCAGGGGGCCGACCGCTGGACGACCGCTACCTTTGGGGGCGAGCAGGTGGGCGACCTCGATTTCGGCCATCCTTCCTCCATTACCTATTTGGAAGGCGTGGTGAGCCACTTGGTGCAGGCTTACCCCGCCCTCGATGGGTTGCATTGGGATTACATCCGCCTCTCCGGGATGAGCTACGGCTATAACCAAGTTAGTCTGGAGCGCTTTAACCGCGCTTTCGGGCAACCACTCGATAGTCGGCCCCGCCCCGAAGATGCCGCCTGGAGTCAGTGGCGGCGCGACCGCGTGACCGAACTTGTGCGTCGGCTCTACATCCGCGCCAAGGCGCTCAAGCCGAGCATCCAGGTGAGTGCGGCGACGATCACATGGGGCGGCGCGGGCAATGGCGGCAATTGGCCCGCTTCGGCAGCGTACAAACAGGTTTTCCAAGATTGGCCCGCTTGGCTTGATGAGGGCATCATAGACTTTGCCGTGCCGATGCACTATTTCGAGGAAGGCGTGCCGCGCTCACGGGCTTGGTACGATGGCTGGCTGGCCTTCGACCGCGATCACGTCGGGCGGCGGGCGATTGTGTCGGGCCTCGGGGCTTGGCTTAATACCCGCGAGCAGAATTTAGGCCAGGTGCAACGCGCCTTAACGCCTGACGGACAGGGCCGCTCGCTCGCCGGGGTGGCTTTCTATTCCTATGCGGGTTCGTTCGCCGGGATTAACGACGAGTCACGGCGAACCTTCATGGATCAACTGCGAACCACGGTCTTTGCCCAGCCCGCCCAAGCCCCCGATTGGCCGTGGATCGCAACCCCCACTGGCGGCCACATTCAGGGCATCGCCACGGTAGACGGCGCGGTCGTGGCGGAGGCAAAGGTGAGCCTCATCCGCGACGGGGTGTGGCTGCGCGACATCTTTGCCTCGGCGGACGGTTGGTTCGGCGCGGTTGAGTTGCCCCCAGGGCCTTACGCCATCGCGATCACCCGTGCCGATGGCAAGCAGAACTGGCGTTTCGTAATGGTCAACCCCGGCCTCGTGACCAGCCTCTAAACGCAATACCGCAGAAGTAACGCTGTAAGGCGTCTTGTCATGCTGAGCGAAGCGAAGCATCCCGACCGGAACCCTTCGTTTCACTCAGGGTGACAGTGTTACTTATGTTCTACTGACTCTAGCCCATCTACGGGCCACTCTGGGCAGACACGACCAAAGGGAACCGG
Organism: uncultured Oscillochloris sp.; assembly: GCA_903877345.1. Classification (GTDB taxonomy): domain Bacteria; phylum Chloroflexota; class Chloroflexia; order Chloroflexales; family Chloroflexaceae; genus CAIWXH01. The sequence continues at coordinate 2,499 of CAIRDL010000461.1, forward strand.
GCCGCTCATACGTTGAACTAAGGCGAGGCAGTGCCTCGCCTTAGTTCGAGGGTTCAGGTCACGGAGGTCGTTATGTGCCGGATGTTCCACTTGTTCGCACTCTTGGTACTCGCTTTTGCACTCACGGGCTGTGCGCCCAACGTTTCTCCTGCGGTTCCGTCACCGCTCGTTCCGACACTTCCTATTGCGCCAAAGCTGACGCTGACGCCAGACTCGACGCCCACTGTCGCCCCGACCGCTTCCAGCACGCCCACCGTCGCCTCGACCGCTTCCAGCACACCCACCGTTGCCCCGACCGCTTCCAGCACGCCAATGCCGTCGCCCACCGTCGCCACCACGCCT
>CAIRDL010000462.1 GCA_903877345.1 uncultured Oscillochloris sp.
CAGCAGAAGGTGCCGCGCATTCTTTTTGTCAATAAGCTCGACCGCGATAATGCCAATTTCTTTCGGACGATCGAGCATGCGCGCACGGTGCTCGACGCCGCCGTGATACCGCTCCAAGTGCCAATCGGGACGGGCAAAGATTTTAAGGGCATCATTAGCCTGCGCCAAAAACGGGCTTGGCTCGTTTCGCCCAAGCACGACGGCGGCTTTATCGAGAGTGATGTCCCTGCTGAACTCGATGGCCTGATGCATGAATGGCGCACGGCCCTGATTGATAAGATCGCCGCGACGAACGACCATTTGATTGAGCGCTATCTCGAAGGTGGCGAAGACGCACTTACCCGCGAGGAGTTGCTGATCGGGTTACGCGCCGGGATCGCCGACGGTTCCATCGTCCCAGTCTTCTGCGGCTCGGCGCTCGAAGTTGCCGGTGTCCAACAGTTGCTCACGGGCATCGTTGACTCAATCCCTGCGGCGGGACGCAAAACGGTGCAGGCCACTGACCTCGTCACGGATCAGACCATTACCCTTAACGCCGCGACCAACGAGCCAACCACGGCCCTGATCTTCAAGACGATTTCGGACACCTACGGCAAAGTCAGCTACTTCCGCGTCTTTTCGGGTGAAGTGAAAGCCAACAGCGTGCTCGTCAACAGTCGCACGCGCAAAGACGAGCGTATCGGCCACATTTTCGCAGTGCGCGGCAAAGAGCAGACCGACCTCGAGAGTGTTGGCCCCGGCGACATCGGCGTGCTCACCAAGCTTGCCGAGAGTGTCTCAAACGATACGCTCTGTGCGGCGGGCCGGGTGCTACAGCTTGAGCCGATTAACTTCCCCGCGTCGGCCTTTATCGCCACGGTGAAGCCCCACAGTCGCGCTGATCTTGACAAACTTGGTGGTGCGCTGGGGCGGATGATCGAAGAAGACCCGACGCTGCACACCACACGCGACGCCCAGACCGGCGAGACGTTGCTTGCGGGCCTTGGGGAAAGCCATCTCCAGATTGTTGCCGACCGGATGAAGCGCAAGTTTGAGGTCAGTATTGACATTGACTTGCCGCGCATCCCGTATCGCGAGGCGATTCGGGGCAAGGCTGAGGCGCAGTACCGGCACAAGAAGCAGACGGGCGGCGCAGGCCAGTTCGCCGATGTCTCGTTGCGCGTTGAGCCGCTTGAGCCTGACCCTAGCCGCGAGGATAGTCTCGAATTTGTGAGCGAGGTGGTTGGTGGCGTGATCTCGCGAAGCTTCATGCCCGCCATTGAGAAAGGCGTCCGCGAAGCCATGGCCGAAGGTCTGCTCGCAGGCAACCCCATCAGCGATGTGCGCGTGGCCGTCTTTGACGGGAAAGAACATCCCGTTGACTCGAAAGAAATCGCCTTCAAGACAGCGGGCAAAGAAGCGTTCCGGCTTGCCGCGCAGAAGGCCGGGGTGGGCATTATGGAGCCAATCTACACGATGGAGATTGTCGTGCCCGAGCAGTACGCGGGCGATATTATGAGTGATATGAGTACGCGGCGTGGGCGCGTGCTTGGCATGTTGCCGACGGGTACCGGCAAAACGGCGATTAGCGCCACGGCCCCGCTTGCGGAGATCCAACGGTACGCCACGGATCTGCGTGCCCTGACTCAAGCCCGTGGGCGCTTCTCGATTGCCTTTGCCGGGTACGAAGAGGTACCCGCGCATCTCGTCCCCGCAATTATCGAGGCGCATAAAAAAGATGCTGAGGCCGCTCAGAGCCATTAGGGGCTAGGGGTTGAGCAAGAGACCGGGATACGTGCCCTCGCTTCTCCATGAATGGAAGCGGGGGCACGGTCGTGTTGGGTGCTTGGCAGTGCAGGCATGCTACAGCCGCCACCCATGCGGATGTTACGCATTGCGCTGCTGTTGGGGGGGGATGTCAGCGGCCCTGACACCTTATGCTATACTCAAATCGCTTGTTCGACAGCGGAAGCGGGGCAGTTAGCAGGAGGTCACCTGTGACCATTCTTGGCAAGAACGTAACGATCACCTGGGTCGGCCACGGCACGTTCCACCTTATTACCCCAGAGGGCCAGGGTCTCTTGATTGACCCCTGGGTTGAGGGCAATCCCGCCTGCCCTGAACCCATGAGGGCACGGGTACGCGAAAATCTGGCGGCGATCTTCGTCACGCACGGCCACGGCGACCATATTGGCGATCTCGTCAGCCTTGCCCAGAGTACCGGGGCCAAAGTGGTTTGCCAGTACGATCTTGTAGCGTACCTCGAACAGCACGGCATTCCCGGTGCGCAACTCGTCGGCTTTAACAAAGGTGGCAGTGTCACTGTAGCAGGCGTGCGCGCCACAATGACCAATGCCCATCACTCAAGCAGCAGCTTTGAAAACGGTCAGTTGATCGGGCTAGGTACGGCGGCTGGCTTTGTATTGCGCTTCTCCAACGGTTTCACGATCTACCATACGGGCGATACCAGTGTCACGATGGATATGCAGATCATCGGCGACCTCTATCATCCCGATCTGACTATTCTGCCCATTGGCGATCATTTCACAATGGATCCGCGCCAAGCGGGGTA
>CAIRDL010000463.1 GCA_903877345.1 uncultured Oscillochloris sp.
AGACGTTCGAGCAGATCATCGAGCGCGCAGCCCTCAAACGCAATCACCATCCCACAGATTGTACAGACGAGGTGATGGCGGTGGCCGGGGAAGCTGGGCGCGTAGCCGACCTCGCCGCCCTGCGTGTGGATGCGAGCCAGCCACCCCGCACTGCTGAGCTGATCGAGGGTACGATAGACGGTCGCCCGTCCGGGGTGTTCGCCACCAGCGCCCAACAGATCGGTGTAAAGCTGCTCGGCGGTGAAAGGAGCGACATAACGCCCCACCGTCGCGAGGACGCGCCGCCGGGGCGCGGTGGTGCGCAGACCGCCGCGATGCCAAGCACCCCGGACGGCGTTCATCCACGCCTCGGGGTTAACGGGGGCCGGTTGCGCGGAAGCTTCGTACATAGCAGAACCGCTTGCGATCACTGACCGCCGACCGCTGCCGCAAGCGGTCGGCGGTCGGCGGTCAGAAGCCACTACGACGTTCCTGAGATCTGTGTTGGTGCGCCAAAGTTCGTGGCTAGTTTTAGCCCACGCAGGGCATCCTAATGCGCTCGATCTGAAACCCGAACCCTGGCACCTGAGACCTTGGCCTAGCCCCGAATATGTTGGGGGGCCGTGGGCAATAGAGCGAGATGGCGGGCGCGCTTAATCGCGATCGACAAACGCCGCTGCATTTTGGCTGTCACGCCGGTGCGGCGACGGGGCAAAATCTTGCCTTGCGCCGTAATGTACTTCTGGAGGCGCTTGATGTCCTTGTAGTCGGGCTCAATGCCAAGTTTTGTGAACTCGCACTCGCGTCGCCGCCCGCGCATACGGCCCGCGCCGCCTGGGCCGCCTGGGCCACCTGGGCCACCTGCGCCGCCCCCACCGCCGCCCCCGCCACCGCCGCCCATCCGTGGACCTCGCATACTCATGGAATGATTTACCTTTAGGCGCGGAAGCCCAGGAGCTTGAACCCTGGGAGGAGCGCCCGTTTCAGCGGGGCAAGACCCGCAACGAAAAGAAGGAGCCGTCTTTGAGCCGTAAAGCCCAGGCAGACTGCCAAACCTGTTGCCCGTACAGGCACCCCGCCTGAGCGGGTACGGTGTGTCTTGACCAAAGGTTGCGGCGACCTGCACGGCTTATGCTGCTATGCAGCCCTCTGCGGGGAGCACTGGCCCAGAAAACGAACACACAGGCGGCTAGTATACCATAGGTAAAACTCCGCAGTAGCTTAAAGGGGTAGGCCAGCAGGGCGGTTGCAAAGTCCGCTGTGGTACCAACCCCCACCGCCCTCCGGGAGGCTAATTCGTCTGGCACCGAGGTTTTCTTGCAAACGTGCTGGCTTCGACAAGCTCAGCCAACGGACGCGAAGCTACCAGCTTTCGTTCTTCCTGTTCATCAGCCCCACGGCGAACGACTTTGCATCAGCCCTGGGTAGGCCAGATGGATCACCTACCGCCGTTCGACCGCCCGCATGCTATACTAGCCCCCGCGACTTTGCCGCTTCAGCATAAGGTGCGCGGTCAATGACCCACAGCGAAGGCTCGCGGGTTTCCGCGCCTAAAGGCAACTATTTTATGAGTCTCGAAAATACATTAATCTTCGCCGGGAGCCGCAGCAGGCACCTGACCGCCCGGATTTGCCACCACCTCGGCCTAAGCCCTTCGCGGGGCGAAGTTATCACCTTCTCTGATGGCAACACCTTTGTGCGCGTGCTCGAAAATGTGCGGGGCCGCGATGTCTACATCATCCAGAGTACGGTCTTTCCGACCAACGACAGTTTCATGGAATTGATCTTCTGGATTGACGCCCTCCGCCGTGCTAGTGCCGCTTCTGTGACGGCCATCATTCCTTATTTCAGCTATGCGAAAGGCGACAAGAAGGACGAGCCGCGAGTCTCCATCCGCGCCCGCGTCTGCGCCGACTGCATTGAGGTTGCTGGCTGCGACCGCGTCGTGACGATGGATCTGCACGCGCCCCAAATCCAGGGCTTCTTCCGCGTACCCGTGGATAATCTCTACGCGCTGCCCGTCTTGGTCGAGCGTATCACCCAGTTGAACTTGCCGAACTTGGTGGTCGTCTCGCCCGATGCGGGGTTTGTCAAGGC
>CAIRDL010000464.1 GCA_903877345.1 uncultured Oscillochloris sp.
GCGGTGGCCATTTTGGCGGGCTCTTCACCGCGGCGACTGGGACGGCGCTCAATTTCAATGGCGGTGGCAGTTTGACGGGGACCTTCACCGCCGCGAGCGGAGCGACCCTCAGTCTGAAGGGCGGCTCCTTCACCTACGCGCCGTCGCTCTTGTTCAACGGGGCCGGGGTCAACCAAATGACGGGGGGCAGTATCACGTTGCTCAACGACGTGATCCCCAATCTGCAGTTGGTGGGTGGGACGGTATCCTTGAGTCCCGCCTTCCAAGGTGGCTCGATCACCAACTTGAGTTTGAATGGTCCGACCCTGGCGGGCAACTACACGGTCAGCGGCACGTTGAACTGTGGCGGAGGGGCCTCAGGCAGCCTGCTGGTGGCGGGTGCGGCGACGCTCAACTGGACGGCGGGGGCCCTTTCCGGCGCGCTGACGGTCGCCAGCAACGGGGTGCTGAACCTGAGCGGCAGCGCCACCAAGATACTCTACGCGGCGGTGACCAATGCCAACGGCGGCACGATTAATTGGAGTGGCCCTGGCAATCTGCAATTTTACAACAACGGTGGCAGCCCCTACAACGGGGCGATCCACAACCTGGCGGGCGGGCTCTTCGACATCCAGAACAACCAGTCCTTGGCTTCGGCCTACGGCCCCGAGTTCTTCAACAACGCGGGCACGCTGCGCAAATCAGCAGGCAGCGGCACCACGACCTTCAGCGTCAGTGTGACCAACACCGGCACGGTCGAGGCGGATGCGGGAATCCTGGCTTTTCCGAGCAGCTTCACCCCAACCGTCGGTAAACTCCTTTTCGGCTTAAGTAGTTTGAACAACTTCGGGAAGATCAGCATTGCGGGTAATGCCACCCTCGGTGGTACCGTCGGCGTCGTCTGGCTTGGCGGCTATGTGCCCGCCACGAACAATTCGTTCACCGTCCTCAGCTACGGCTCGTACACCGGAATATTTACCAACCTGGATTTGCCCGCGGCGGCTCTTTGGGCCACCAATTACAGCGCCACCTCTTTCACCGTGACGGTCGCCAGCATCAACAAGCTCGCGTTCGCCATGCAGCCGGTTAGCGGCAGAATGACCAACGCGGTCTTGGCGCCTGTAGTGGTGCAGGTGCAGACCCCGCTTGGTGACCCGTTCGCGACCAATGGCGTGCCGGTGACTCTTTCGCTGGACAGCGGCAGCGGGACGCTGACACAGAACACCGATCCCACCGGGAAGGCGACGTTCAGCGATCTAAGCATAGACCAGATCGGGATGAAGACGCTGCGAGCGTCGTCACCTGTGCAAACACCGGCAACGAGCATCGCGTTCAAAATTGTACCTTTAATTGAAGTGCAATGGACGAGCGGGGGGGGGCATGCTGCGGTTGAACGGGACGAATAGTTACGGCCCGACAATCATCTACGCCACGACGAATCTAGAGACTTGGACGCCGATTTACACCAATCCGTCGACCACCAACGCCATTCTATTTTTGGATGCCGACTCGACGAATTTTCCCTATCGCTTCTATCGCGCCGTTGCACAGTAAGCACGCGGAACGGGCTGACGTGTGGCAGCGGGCGGGTTGCGGGTGAGTCCGTTTCCGCCTCCGCATGTCGGTCGGCTACAGCGTGGCGACATCCCGCGCGCCGTGGGAAGGTCCGCGGAAACCTGGCCGAACTAAGTGATGTCGAGGTAGGGACACCGGTTGCCCGGCGCCCTCCTCACAGATCCCGGCGTGCAGTATTCCCGCACCGGGCTCCTCAAGCTAACACGCGGTGTATCGCCCGCAGGAAGGTTTGCCAGGGTTGATCCGTCATTCTTACGGCATCGGGTTGCCGGTGCGTGCTTCGTTAGCCTGTTCGCCCCTTCACCCGCTTCCAAACTCGCATCTTGCCGCAGGCTACTATGGACGAATCC
>CAIRDL010000465.1 GCA_903877345.1 uncultured Oscillochloris sp.
AAATGAACCTGGGCCAAATCATTCACCCGATCCGCGAGGCGGTGGCGGGGCGCTGTCCCGTGACGCTGCTGACCAAGATTGGCGGCGACCTGCATTCACCTACTGAGTTGCTAGAGGCTTTGGAGGGGCTGCCATGTCAACTACCACGCTGACGCTCAAAACCGCCGCGCAACTGCGCGAGTCTTATTTGCGCCAGGAGATGTTCCCGACGATTTTCTGCGACGGTTGCGGCCTCGGCAATGTGCTGAACTATACGCTGTGGGCGATTGACCAACTGGGGCTAGACCTCGACCGGACGGTTTTCGTCTCGGGAATCGGCTGCTCGTCGCGGCTTTCGGGCTACGTCAACGCCGACGGCATGCACACCACCCACGGGCGCGCCCTCGCCTTTGCCTCCGGCATCAAAGCCGCCAACCCTGACCTGACGGTGATCATTTTTACAGGCGATGGCGACGGCGCAGGCATCGGCGGCAACCATCTGTTACACGCTATTCGGCGCAACATGGATCTGACCGTCATTCTCGTAAACAACTTCACCTATGGCATGACTGGCGGCCAAGCTGCGCCCACCACGCCGGTCGGCAGCTTCAGCACGACCACGCCTTACGGCAATGTCGAGCATCCGCTGGACATCTGCGAGTTGGCGCGGGCGATTGGGGCACCCTACGTGGCCCGTTGGCCGGTCAACTATCCGTACCAGCCGATCAAATCCATTGCCCAAGGCATTAGCAAGCGCGGCTTTTCCCTGATCGAGATGCTGGTGCCGTGTCACACCGCCTACGGGCGGCGCAACGGCCTCAAGGAGTTGGAACAGATCTGGCAGTGGTACCGCGATCATGTCGTGCTGCTTGACGATCACGAACACATCACGCAGTTTGGCACGCCCGTCGAGCAAGCCGCACTACGCGACAAAATGAAGATTGGCGTCTTCCAGGATCTTGAGCGCGAGTGCTTTGATGAGCGTTGGGCCGCCCTGGTTGCGCGGGTGAAATTAGCCGACTGACCGCTGACCGCTGACCGCTGACCGCTGACCGCTGACCGCTGACCGCTGACCGCTGACCGCTGACCGCTGACCGCTGACCGCTGACCGCTGACCACTGGACGAGGAAACTCATGAGACAAGAAATCCGCATCTGCGGTTTTGGCGGACAAGGCGTGATCACCGGCGCGGTGATCCTCGGCAAAGCGGCTGCCGTCTACGATGGCCTAATCGCCTGCCAAACTCAATCCTACGGCCCCGAGGCGCGGGGCGGCGCGGCGCGGGCCGAGGTGGTCATCGCCGATGCCCTGATCGGCTACCCCGGTGTCCACGCCGCCGATGTTCTGGTCGCCATGTCGCAGGAAGCCTTCACCAAGTACGGGCATGAGGTGAAGCCGACCACCCTGATCATCATTGACCCCGACACTGTTTTTAACTGCGATATTGCCCAACGGGTCTACCCGGTACGTTCCACCAAGATTGCCGAGGATTTGGGCAATGTGGTGGTCGCCAACATCGTCATGCTCGGCGCGCTGACCGCCTTGAGCGGCGTCGTTTCGCGAGAGGCCATGCTGGCGGCGACCCTAGCGAGTGTGCCTGCGCGCTTCAAGGAGTTGAACCGCAGCGCGCTTGAGGCGGGGCTTGCGGCGGGGCTGGCGCAGGTGCGGCAGGCCGAGGGTTAGCAAATCCGTGGCAGTTGTTCGCCGCTGAGCATGGCGACGACGCGGTTGCCCCCGATGCGTGAGTGCAGCACCACGGTGCCGGGATGCGTCGGCGTCACTTGGCCGATGATCGCCGCCCGCCCGCCAAGCGGATGGGCGCGCAACACCGCTAGGGCCGTGTCCGCCACCTCGCGGGCGACAATAGCGAGAAACTTGCCCTCGTTCGCCACATAAAGCGGGTCAAGCCCCAACAGTTCGCAGGCACCCCGTACCTCTTCATCAAGCGGAATCGCGGCTTCGTCGAGCTGCATCCCGACGTGGGCGGCTTGGGCGATTTCGTTAAGCGCCGCCGCCACCCCGCCCCGCGTCGGGTCGCGCAAAACGTGGGCGTCGGCACCTACCGTGGCGAGCAGTTCGGCCACCAAGGTGTGCAGCGCCGCCGTATCACTAGTGAGCGTCGTCTCGAAGGTCAGCCCCTCGCGCACAGACATAATCGCCATACCGTGATTGGCGACCGGCCCGCTCACCAGGATCACATCGCCGGGCGTGGCCCGCCGTGGGTCAAGCCGAATGCCCGCCGGAATCAGCCCCACACCGCTGGTGTTGATAAATACCCCGTCGCCTTTTCCCCGTTCGACCACCTTGGTGTCGCCCGTTACCACTGGCACGCCCGCCGCCGCCGCCGCATCGCGCATACTCTGAACGATGCGCCAAAGCGTCTCCATCGGCAAACCCTCTTCAAGAATAAGCGCCGCCGAAAGGGCGAACGGTTGCGCCCCGCACATCGCCAAATCATTGATCGTGCCGTGAATCGCGAGCGCCCCGATGTCACCCCCAGGGAAGAAAAGGGGGCTAATGACATACGAGTCGGTCGAGAAGGCCAAGCGCACGCCTTGCACCTCCAGTTGGGCACCGTCGTGCAGTGCGTCGAGGGCTGCGTTGTTAAAGGCGGGGCGCAGCATCTGCTCGATCAGCAGCTGCGTCAGACGCCCGCCGCCGCCGTGCCCCATCGTCACCGTCGGGTACGTGCTAAGGGGCAATGGACACTGGAGCTCGAAGGCCATGTGGAGGTTCCTTTGCTGGCGGTTGGGGTTGAGGCACGAACCTACCCAATCCCAAGTAAACCCAAGATCCAGAAAATGATCGCATTGCTCAGCGAGAGCAGCAGCGAGCCAATCAGCGCACTCCAGAACCCGTTGCGAAGGTAAAAGCCTGAAACAATAGCTGCCGCCAGCCAGAAGAGCAGGGCATTGATAACGAGGGCGAAAAGACCAACGGAAAGGATAGTCAGCGGCAGGGCAAGTAGCCCCAGGATTGGCCCCAAGACGGCATTCACCAGCCCAATGACGAGGGCGGCGACGAGGGCACGATCAAAGCTGCGAACACTGACGCCAACATCCAGCCGGGTAATGATGATGAGGCTGATGGCGGACACGATCCAAGTGAGAATGAGGGGAAGCACGGCGACTCCTTACTCGTGATGCGTGATCGGTCAGGGTGCGGCCCGGTCACTGATCACGGATCACCGATCATTTGCATGAACACATCAAGCACGACGCCTAACTGGGTAATGTAGTAGCGCTCGCTGTGGATGGTGAGCATTTTTTCTGCCAGCTTCATAAATTGCCATGCCTCACCTGTGGTGACGCATCCGAAAATGGTGTGAATAGCGGTCTTATTACGAAGATTAAAGCGCTGTGCGCCCAACATTTGGGCCGCACATTGCCCAAGCCCAGCTTCAATGTCATTTTTCTTCGCCTCGACAATACTGATGATGGGCGCTTGGATAACGGGCAGCGGTGGGGTCAAAGTAAGGATAAAATCGCACTCGCCGCTGAGGCCAACCGCTGCATCGCCATCCAACCGCTGTCCCGAGTAAATGGTCACCTGGGCATGGGCAAGATCGCGTACCGTCAGCAAGACAGGCACAAGCATAAACTCAGAACGGGCCTTTTCACTGCCAAAGGCAAAGGGCCTCCCTTTCTCAAGGGTTTGTTGCAACCAAGGCGGGATGCTTCGCGGCTGGACGTGCGGAAAGAGGTTGGCGGTTTGCAGCGTGAGCGTGAAGGTCTGGCGTACTGTGTCAAGGTCGAAATCAGTATACGGCATCGTAATCCTCAGACGGCCCCGTGGTCGGGTGTGGTCGCAATGGGCAAATTGGGGCCAGTGTAGCGGAGATACCCTTCGTGCCATGCAGCAAGACTGACGGCGACGAGCCAAGCCGCTACGGTTGAGGCCCGCCGGTGGGCGGTGCTGTCTGCTAACGGGGCGAGGGTCTGGAGAACGTGGGCCAGCCCGGCGCGGTCGAGGCCGCCTGCTTCGGCGCGGAGGGCGGCAATCACCGAGCGCATTGGCTCGCGCTGGAACATGAGGCGGCGCAAGTAGGTGCGTTGCTCGGCGCGGCTGCTACGGGCGAAGCCGCGCCCCAGAATCGTGAGCTTCGGTTCGTCGCCGGGTTCCCCTTCCGCCACCAGACCAAGGATGCGGGCCGCTTGGGTGTAGTAGTGGCCCTGGCGCAGCACCTTCATGCCGATGTACGCGGCGATGGTTTCGGTCGTGTGACGGCCACGGTCAATCGCCTCGGGTACCCGCGCCACGTCCCAGAGTTCGTCAGCCTGCGGAATGTTGGCGCTTGCCAGTGGCATTGGGAGTCTTTCCAAATTGGGGGATGGGGGATGAGGGATGGGGGAGAGCGAAGTCGGTACGGTTCGGAGTATTTTAGCCTAGCAGCTTGTCGGAGAGATGGCAGTAGCTTCCGGCATGGGTCGTTTTCGGACGCCTATTGCGGCACAAATGTGCGATTTTACGACGGGTGCGCCCTTCATGTTCGGTAAGAGGCGACTGATCCGTTGCCCCGCGAGACGGATCAGTCGCCTCCTAGCTGATAACGGGTAGGGTACACGGGCTTACCCTTGGAGCAGGGTATGGAACCGGCGCAGGCTGTTCTTCATGATCCGCGACTCGGGGTCGGTGAAGTTGTCCTGATCCTTGGCGCGCGGGCCGGGCGTGGGCGGTTTGGGTGGGCGCCCGCCGGGCTTGCGCCCCTTCCGTCGCACGCGCTCCTCCCGTTACACACGAACAAGTGTATCATCTGTGGCGTTTTAGCGCAATTCAATGGGCTAAAGCCGCTCAAGCGGAGCGCTTCCTCCCACGGCGGTTCCTGAGCCTGTCGAAGGAAAAGCTCTTGGGCTTCCGCCCCTAAAGGGGAGCTATCCGTGAATGCCTCCGCACTCTTCGCCCCCCCGCCCCTACGAGGGCATGAACATCACCGGCACCACCGGCCTCACCGACGCACAGCGCGAGACCCTCAGGGCTTTGGGCACAGCAGAAGATGGCGGGCCGACTTGAGTCGTGTCAGAAGCAGCGGTGCGGCCCATCCTGGATGTCCGCGCAGTCAACCATTACCACCACCCAACCATCGCGCTGCACGCTGCTCCAAGCGCGCAGTTCCGCAACGGTCTCGTGCGCCGCCAGATCGATTTTCGGCTTCCCGCCACGATGCAGACGTGTAGGCCGGTGAGTCGGCGAAGACAGGTCTGGATGTTGGCAGAGGTGCTACGCTTCCTGACCAACAGTTTCGACCAGCGCCGCCTTGCCTCGCTCAGTGTAATCGCTCATGGCGGCAAAGAACGAGTTGAGCAATTCCATCTCGCGGCGCTCAATCGCCACAATGCGCGTCCCGTGGGTCTGCTGAGTGGCATCCAGGCGCGTGCTGGAGCGCGAAAGCCGCTGCTCAAGCTCACGGATATAGCCGTCAATACGCTCCAGCCAGCCAGTAAGCTGACGCAAATGCTGCTCGTCAGCCTCCTGTAGTTCGCCGATCTTCTCATCGGCCTGTTGGCGCACGTCCTCCAGACGCTCTTGGTTCATCAAAAAGCGCTC
>CAIRDL010000466.1 GCA_903877345.1 uncultured Oscillochloris sp.
CGCCGCACCCGCCGGACGATTCCTACGCTCGTGACGGGGAACGAACGATCTGCCAAACCTTCATGGCACTGCCCCAGCCCGAGCAGCAGGGGCAGGAGCGCGAGGGCAAGGATTCGCGTAACCTGAGCTTGTTGCCGCCGGGTCAGCGGGGCGAGTATGGTATGCCAGCCTTTCGCGTGGGATGGACATGGGTTTTGTGATGACACTCCATGTACACCCGTCTGTGAAGGCTGGCAAGGTTATATTCGAGCAGATTCACCCGCCAAGGCAACATAACGAAGCGCCCTGTTGGCGGAGCGCGTCCTACTGGCCTTGATTAGTCCCTACGATGTATCGGTCTCGGCCGGCTTCACGCCATTCACCTAGGACGCGCAGAAACGCATCCGGGGCACGTGTCTGTTGGAACGAGCGGACTACATAGCAATCCTTTTGGAAACGTAAAGAGGAGTCAAGGCTTCAGCCGGTTGAAGCCTTGACTCCTCTTTATGACTTGGCTAGGACTTCCCGAAAATCCTTGGTGGGTTCTGCCCACTGACCGCTTCCGACAGCGGTCAGTGGGCAACCGTCGCAACAGGTCACAGATTTCCGGGAAGCTGCATTAGTCTGGAAACAGTTCATCAATCGCTTCTTGGGCGGTGGGCGCAGGGGCAAAGCGGCTCGGGCGCTGTTGCACCGCAGCGTAGAGGGCTTCGTCATAGGGGCGCGTCCGCACCACCACGGGCATCGGTACCGCGTGCCCCAGAACAAGCGCCTGTTGCTTGGTGTCAAGCGAGGCCAACACAACCTTGAGCCCCGCCCCACCGCTTACGCCAGTAAAAACAGCGTCAATGTCCCGGTCATCGTTAAGCAACGCCGTGATACGGGTGCCCAGTTGGCTCATCACTTCGGGATCAATCGAGGAAGGCCGCTGATCAACCACTAGGAGCGTAACACTGTATTTGCGTAGCTCGCGAGCGATGGTGCCGAAGATCGTCTGCCGCGCCGTCTGCGGGTTGAGAAATTTGTGCGCTTCCTCAATCGTGATCATCAGCGGGCGCGGGCGGTCGGCCTCATTCTTGGTCTGAAGATAGCGCTCGGTGCGCTCGATCCAACGGCGGTGAATGCGCCGCGTGACGAGGTTCGCAACGAGCATATAGGCAAGGCTGCCCCCGTTGGCACCAAATTCAAGCACGACATGTCGCCCGGCAGCGAGCGCGTCAATCAGACGGTCAATAGACGAAAAATCGGCCTCGTCGCGCACAAAGTTGAGGCGGCGCAATTGGCTGAGTTTGCGCTTCAGCGCGCTAATTGACCCGGCGTGCGCGCCCGTACTTTCGGCAAACGCCTGGACGCTGCCGCTATCCATAGCGAGCAACTCCCGCAGCCAGTTCTTCTTGAAGCGGTCAGAGAGGAGGTAGGACGACTCCGTGGCCGTGGCGCTCAGATTAAGTTCCTCGCTGAGCAAGGTCACATCTTCAACTTCGATCTGATCCAGACCAATCACGATTTCGCCGTCAACTTGGTGGCGGCGACCAGCCTGGGCATCAATGGTGTAGACCAACACTTCGGTGCCGCCGAAGAGTTGGCGTAACCCTTTGACAAAACCTCCACCCTCCGAGCGCGTCTCCCAGCCATATTCGCTATGCATGTCGAAGATCAGATTGCTGGCGCTGTTCGCATAAATGACGCCGCAGAGCAGCAACCGCGTGAGAAAGCTCTTGCCGGTGCCGCTCTTGCCAAAAATCCCGTTGGAGCGCTCGACGAAGCGGGCCAAATCCAGACAAACCGGCACATCCATATCGAGGGGGCGTCCGATCTCGAACAGGTTGCCGCCCTCGCGCCCGAAGACCCGCGTAAAATCCGTCTCACCAGCCTCGAAGACCGGCGCGAAATGGCGGGGGATGGTCTTCACGGGCAGCATCGTCGTGGTTTCGCCGTTGGGGAGCATCAGGCGGGGCATGAGGGCGAACGTGCCGTAGGTCGCAGTGCCTGCCAGCACCGCGTTGATGAACGCATCAGCGCCGGGCGGGTCGGTCAAAATCTTCTGATTGGTCGCCGCGAGCACCACATCGGTGATCATCGAGAAGAATTCGTGCTTTTCACCCTGAATGACCACAAACTTCCCAACCCGCATATCCTCGACGCTCTCGCGGGCCTCAAGGCGGGCGGTCAGACCCGCAATAAGCGAGCCGCTGATAATCACACCGAGGCGGTTGCGGGGGTGCGGCGACAGTACAAGGCTCTCTTTCACCAAGGTACACGGCTCCTTCAGCCTTTTGGCCGACCCTAAGCCCTCTGCTGGGCTTGGGCCATAGCCTTGTCATAGCACAAATATAGCATGAAACAGGGGTCAGGGGCTAGGGTTCAGGTCTCATGTCGTAGTGCAGCTTACATCTGCACGGACGGTTGCGCGGTTGCAAGCCGCGCCTACGCCTTGATCCAACGCTATTCCGTGCGAAGAGAGGCTTCCTGATGCGCTTCAACTGCTACCTAGCCCCTGAAACCTGTGCGCCAGCGCCGCCAGCTCATCCTTCGCCTCGCGAATGGCGAAAGCCTCGGTGCCGAGCAGCCGTAACAGTTCGCTCGGAGCGCGGCGGCTCCCTGCGTTATCATCGGCAATCCGCACCCGCTCGCCGTCTGTTGGAAGGTGACAAAGAGCGCGTCAAACGCCTCGGGCGCGATGCCCACGCCGGTATCGCGCACCGCAAACGCGACGGCCTCCGTCGTGGCGACCAGCGCCGCAACGGGAACGCAGCGTACCGTGACCACGACTTCGCCACGCTCAGTGAACTTCACGGCATTGTGACCGGGCCGCACCCCGACCGATTACGGATCACGCAGCACGGATCAGACGGGAGGTTTCAAATCTTCCACTTCCCTAAGACCTCGCCCGTCGGTTGTAAGGATGCGACCATGCAGGTTCAGGCAGCACGGAGCCTTACTGTAACAGCGCTCTGTTATGCTCAGGATGCTATGGTAAGGCTTCGTATACGCAAGGTGGCCCGTGCCATACACCCGAGCGAGGATGCTATGGATGCGTTAACTCTGGCGGTCTGCCCACACGATACGCTGCGGAACCCGGAGGGCTGGTGGCGTTTGGCGAAATATCTGGCGCAGCACATGGGCGTGAAGATTCGGTTCCGCCCGGCCCTCGATTTCGCTGATTTCCACAGTCGGTGGGCCACCGCCGATCTGATCTATGCAGGGGCGGGCGATGCGCTGACCCTACTTGACGAGCAGGGCTTCACGCCAGTGGCCCGCCCGACCGACACCTACGATGAGGCGCTGTTGGTGGCCTGCCCAAAAGACCCAATGCCGCCGCTTGAGGCGCTTGGCGGCGCTGACGTGGCGACCGTGGCGGACGTGCTGCCGACCCGCTTGGCCCTGCGGATGCTTGAAGCGCGGGGCATCGTCCCACGCACCTTGACGCACCGCGACTCCTGGCTGAGCGTGGTGCGGGCGGTCTGGGGTGGTGAGACGCCCTACGGGATTCTTTACCGCGATGCCTACGATGAGTTGTCGCCTGCGGGCAAGGCGATGGTGCAGGTGATAACGACCACCAGCGAGCGCTGTGCGTTCCACGTTTTCTGCGGCAGTTCGCGGTTAGGGGCCGATGCTGGTGCGCTCGCTGATGTGCTGGTGGCGATGGCGAGTGACGGCGCGGGCCGCGATATTCTTGACAGCTTGCACATGGTAAGCTGGCGCACCGTCGCTCCCGATGAACTGACGCTGATGCGGGGCGTGCTGGCGTAGGCAGACCACAACAGCGCAAAAGTCGTCAATCCACCTAGCCCGCCGCCCAGCCAAGTTCCGCGAGGTAGGTTAGATCGGCACGGGTCAGGTGACCGTCGGCGTAGGCACGGGCTAACAGGTCGGGGCGACGAACGAGGGTGCGACGCAGGCGTTCACGGCGGCGCCACTTCGCTACTTCGCCGTGATGCCCAGAGACAAGCACCGGCGGAATGGGGCGTCCTTCCCAAATGGCGGGCCGGGTGTAATGGGGATACTCGAGTAAGCCGTCGCTGTGGCTTTCCTCGGCGGTGGAGGCGGCGTCAAGTACGTCGGGCACCAAGCGCGCCACGGCGTCAAGCACCACCAGCGCCGCCAACTCGCCGCCGGTGAGTACATAGTCGCCGAGGCTCACCTCGCGGGTGATGAGGGCTTCGCGCACCCGTTCATCAAGACCCTCGTAGTGGCCGCAGACCAACACAATCCGTTCGAGTTGCGCCAGTTCTTGGGCGATGGCCTGGGTGAAGCGTTCGCCGTCGGGGGCGAGCAGAATAACGGGGGGCGTCTCGGTGCCGACAGTGGCGCGGATGGCCGCCGCCAGGGGTGCGGCCTTCATCACCATACCGGCACCGCCGCCGTAGGGCGCATCATCGGCGGTGCGGTGCCGGTCGGCAGCCCAATCACGAATGTTGTGCAGGCGCACGGCGATCAGACCAGCTTGCTGCGCCCGCTTCAGGATGCTCTCGGTCGTCGGGCCGACGAACATCGCGGGGAAGAGGGTCAGGATGTCGAAGGTGAGCATCTACACAGTTTCCTGGACATCCTTGGTGGGTTCGGACGGCTGACGGCTGACGACTGACGGCTGACGACTGACGACTGACGGCTGACGGCTGACGGCTGACGGCTGACCGCTGACGGCTGACCGCTGACGACTGACGGCTGACCGCTGCGGTCGGCAGTCAGTCGTCAGCCGTCGCAACTGTACTGGGCGTTTAGCGTCCCTTGAAGATGGGCTTGCGCTTCTCGATAAAGGCGCGCATGCCTTCTTTCTGATCCTCGGTGTCGAAGAGCAGGTAGAAGTTGCGGAGTTCGAGGGCCAACCCTTCGCGGAGCGTGGTCTCGGAAGCGGCGCGAATGGCCTCTTTGGCGAGCATCACGGCGATGGGGGCTTTTTCGGCGATGGTGGCGGCGAGGGCTTGGGCTTCGGCGAGGTAGCGCTCGATGGGGAAGATCCGGTTGACGAGGCCGTACTGGAGCGCCTCTTGGGCTGTGATGGGGTTGCCGGTGAGTACCATCTCCATTGCGCGCTGGGGGCCGATGGCGCGGGTGAGACGTTGCGTGCCACCGGCACCGGGCATTACGCCCAAGTTAACCTCGGGCTGGCTGAACTGGGCGCTCTCGCTGGCAATGATGATGTCGCACATCATAGCGAGCTCGCACCCGCCACCGAAGGCGTAGCCACTGACGGCGGCGATGATCGGCTTGCGACAAGCGGCGAGGCGTGTCCAGCGTTCGATGCTGCGCCCAAGGAGCATCTCGCTGGCTGAGGCGGTGCTCATCGCCTTAATGTCGGCACCGGCGGCGAAAGCGCGGTCGCTGCCCGTGAGCACCAAGGCGCGAATCTGCTCATCGGCCTCAAAGCGGTCGAGATGGGCGATGAGCGTCTCAATCAGGGCCGGGCTGATGGCGTTCAGGGCCTTGGGGCGGTTTAAGGTCAAGGTTGCAACGTGGCCGTCAACAGCGGCCAAGACTAACTGCTCATCGCTCATAGAATGGCTCCTTCGGCATGTGCTGTAAGACA
>CAIRDL010000467.1 GCA_903877345.1 uncultured Oscillochloris sp.
TCTTGTCATTCTGAGCGTAGCGAAGAATCCCGACCGGGACGCTTCGCTGCGCTCAGCGTGACAGCGTTCCTTTTGCGGTAGTGCCAGAAAATCTAAACCGTCCCGGTCGCCCTGTGATCCGTGATGCGTGAACCGTGACCAGGCCACACCTTGAACGATCACGGATCACGAATCACGAATCACACGTCACGACGGGACAATTAAGAAGATCCACTTCCCTAAAGCTCTTGACAGGTGCTGCCTCGCGTTCAAAAAACCTGCCCTGAAAAACTTCAGTCCCCCGGCTTCACGCCCCAGATGGGATTGCTATATGTCTTGGGGCGCTTGGGTGGGGTGGGCGATGTGCCCCGCCACGGTATGGGGATTGCTATATGTCTTGGGGCGCTTGACAAACGTACATCGTCTGGCGCTACGAATCGATCACCAAGGAGGGTCCTATGGAACCGCTACCGCGATCACAGCATGCACGCAGGGGCACGCTCCTAGCGCTGCTCTGCACGCTCGCCCTCAGCCTCCTCTCGCTGCCGACCAACCCCACCCTGGCCGCCTTGACCGCCCCACAGGTTGCGCTGCTACCTGAGAGCAGCCAGGCCAATGATCGCTTCGGCTATGCGGTCGCGAGCAGCCTCGATACGATTCTGGTCGGGGCGTCCGGCAGAAGCGTTGGCAGTGGAAGCAACCAGGGTGCCGTCTATGTCTATAGCCGTACCCAAGGCGCGACCTGGGGCCAAACCCAGCAGCTTGTCGCGCCCGATGGGGCGGCCGGCGACTCCTTCGGCTTTGCCATCGCGCTTAGCCAGAATACCGCTGTTATTGGTGCCCCCGGCGCGGCGGGCAGCACCGGCGCGGTCTACATCTTTACGCGGGCCAGCACCAGCAGCGCGTGGGCCTTTGCGAAAAAGCTCACCGCCGCCAGTCCGGTCAGCAGCGACCTCTTCGGTCGGGCCGTCGCGCTCAACGGCGACACCTTGGTCGTGGGTGCCCCCGCCAGCGCCGTTCCCTCCAACACTAATGCGCGCGGCAAGGCCTACGTCTATGCCCGCAACCAGGGCGGAGCAAACCAGTGGGGCGCTGTTGCCACCTTGACCCCCAGTGATGCCCAGGATCATGACTCCTTTGGGGGAACCGTCGCTGTTAGTCCGACAACCATCGTCGTTGGAGCGCTGCGCCATGTGCTTGATCTGGCTAACCCGACCCTGCAAGGGGCAGCCTATGTTTTTGAGCCAACTGGAGTCGGCTGGTCAGAAGTGCAGATCTTAGGCCCTGACACCGGCAAGGGCGGTCAGTTCGGCTGGAGCCTCGCGCTCGACGGGCGGCGCCTTGTCGTCGGGGCACCCCACGAGGCAAGTGGCGCAGCCTATCTCTTTGAGCGCGGCCCAACAAGCTGGGGACACCTCAAGACATTCACTCCCAGTGATGGCGGGGTTGGCGATGAGTTTGGCTATGCGGTGGCGATCAATGGCTATCTCATCGCTGTCGGTGCCCCAACTACCGCACCAACCGGCGACGGCAGCCAAAATGTCTATCTCTTTGCCGCCACCGCGTACGATGATCCGCCCCAAGAATTTGTCGGCAAGGAGCTTAGCGCCACTATTGGCTACTATGGCTGGGCCGTGTCTCTGGGTAGCGGCAACCTGATCATCGGGGCACCGACGACCACCGGCACAGCGGCAGCCTACGAGGTGCCGATCGCCGCCACCGCCTACCGCGTCAGCAGCGCCTTTCGGCCCGACCCCAATGGCTACTCGTTCTCCTCAACCGTCGCCAGCTACCATCTGCTCACCAACGCCGAGATGATTCGGCTGGTTGGTCCCTCCGTCTGTCTCATCGGCAACGGTGATGGCACATGCAAGCAACTGACCGCTCCCGCCGATCTGTGGCGAAAGTGGGCCGCAACCGCAAATACCACGGATGAAGATTTTGGCATGGCGCTGAGCAGTATGGACTTCTTTGTCAATCCAGCACTGCTTGACAAATACGGCTGGTTGCCCCGAACGACATGGGCGCTGCCGAGGACTCAGAGCGCGGCGCTTAACGCCGACCTGATCAACTACACCTTTCGCCAATTTACCTTCCCGGCGCAGGCATATTTTAACACCGGGTTCGGCGCGGAACTCCCCGCTGTGGTGCAGCGCCTCCAGACCACGCTCGATGGGCGCACGGGTTCTGCTGCCGATAACACGACCATGCTCCTGCTCAAATTGAACTTCGATGCCCAGGCGATGGCGCTGGTGCCCTATGGGATCGAGCGCTGTGGCAGCTTGTGTGGCTCCGCTGCCGCTGATCTGGGCGATGAGGTCTACCGAATCTGGGTCTACGACCCATTTTTCGCCGGGGATGCTACCCGTTACGTCGATCTCAACCTCACCCAGAATAGCTGGCACATTGATATGAGTAGCATGACCGGCTTCATCTGGGAAGGCGACAACTTCACGCTCTCGCTCTTCTCGCTGAGCGGCAACACGCTTGCGGCCCAGGCGCAGAGTCCTCAACCAAGCAGCATCGCAGGCACTGCCGCTCTGCCCGACAATCAGGTCTGGGTGCATGGCCAAGGCGGCTCGCTGCTCACCGATGCACAGGGCCAGCAGATCGGCGTACGCAACGGCAGCTTCGTCAACGAGATCCCCGGCGCGTATGTGTCGCCCGTCTACGGCAACGTGAGCGGCGTGCCCATGCGTATCTACACCGTCCCGCTGAGTAGCGGCCTGAAGATTGAACTGAGCGGCCAGCCAACGACCGCAAGTACCCTGGGCGCAAGTGCAAGTACCCTGGGCGTCGCACAGTTTGGCCCTGGCTACACCGTCGAGATCAGCGGCACCAACCTTGCAGCGAGCGAGCAGGCCCTGTTGGGGATCGCCCCCGACGGCACCCAGATCAGCTACCGTGCGAGTGGGGCCAGCGCGCCGACCCTGCGCTTCGCACGGACGAGCGAGGCCGCGAGCGTAGACATCGCGCTCGACCATGCGACCGTCGGTGCAGGTCAGACGATGACCGCAACCATTGACCTCGCGCACGGCAACGTCGCGGTTAACCGTGCGGCGGCGGGTACCGGCACCTACGACCTGAGCGTGACCCGCGTGGACGCGACCGGCCAGCACACATTTACCCACCAGAGCGTGGTGATCAACGCTGGCGCGACCCATCTCGTGAGCTATGGAGCCTGGGATGGAACCGGGTCGATCACCATCGGAGTGGATCAACAGAGCGATGGAACCGTAGACCAGATCGTGAGCCTGGACAACTCAGCGCTACGGGTCTACTTCCCGTTTATCCGTCGCTAAGAACCGTCTGACGCTGGCCTCTGCCCCCGCTCCCGTTCGCACAACGAACAGGGGCGGGCTTTTTAGTATGCCCGTGCGAATATCGCTTGGGGTGTCGAGGCTTTAGCCTGATAGAACCGCCTAAAGGCTCGACCCCTTTTCACAACCTGTGTAGGATTGCTATAAGCAAGGTGTCGGCCACATCGCCGGGGCGCTTGGGCAAAGCCTCGTGCATCCTGACGGTCACCTCACCGTGTCGGGCGATGTGAGCATGACGGCGCAACGCACCATCACGGGCGCGGTGCTGCCGTCACTCGCCGAGCCTGACCTGCTGGTGCGGGAGTCGACCTACGGGGCGCGCATGCACCCCAACCGCCGCGCCGAGGAGCGCCGTCTCGCCGCCGCTGTCACCAGCGGGATTGAGCGCGGCGGGCATGTGCTCATCTCCGCCTTTGCCCTTGGCCGCGCCCAAGAGGTACTCTTGGTGCTGCGCGAAGCCCAGGAACATGGCGACATCCCCGCGTTCCCCATTTACGCCGATGGCTTGGTACGCACCGTTTGCAACGTCTACCAGACCTTTCCCGAGGCGCTCTCCCCGGCGCTGCAACGGCGCATGGCGCGCAACGAGGATGTGTTTCTCGGCGGGACGGTGCAGGTGCGCCTCGTGGCCGACTTCGACCACGCGCATATGAACCGGACGGTAGAAACGGACGGCAAGCGGCTGATGTCGGTCATCGAACGCCCAGCGTCAGGTGCGCCGCCATGTTTTAAATCGCGCCCAGGTCGGGGGCCGCGCCAGCGGCGTCCGCTGCAAAGCAATGTTGGGCCGTGAGTTGACAATATAGCCCCAAATAAAGCTTTAGAATGAGAAATTCTCGATGATACTGTCAAGTATTTATGCGCCTTTGTGCTACGGAACGCTCTCCGACCTCTTCCGCACTACGGGCGTGCGCTAGGGTATGGTACTATGATCGGGGAAGGGAAGGACTTGACATATATTCAATTTGGATATGCAATAGGAATTGCGCTATGGACTATCTGGATATACGGGAACTCGGTGCGCTTGCGCGAACGATTCGAATACAGGCAAAGTTAAGTCAATCTGAGGTAGCCACACGCATTGGGTCGTCGCAACCAAATGTCAGTGCTGCGGAACGAGGATATGACACACGCTATCTCACGGTTGCACTTCATATCATCGAGCAGATAGGCAACTATACGTTGGATGGGCCGTACTATCGAGTCAAGGAGTGTTTACGTCATGATTGAAGCTACGTACGATCAGAAAACCGTTATCGATTTTTTTGCCGGTATTGGGCTTGTGCGCTATGCCCTTGAGCGGCGAGGTTGGAACGAAACATTTGCGCTTGATTACAGTGTATTAAAGCATGCAATGTATCGCGATCATTTCGGAGATGGAGTCTATTGTGTGGAAGACGTTCATACGATCAATGTGGCACGTATCCCATCGGCCTTCCTTGCGCATGCTTCGTTTCCTTGCACGGACACATCGGTCGCAGGGAGTCGGCAAGGGTTGGCAGGCCCGGAGTCATCTGCATTCTGGGGGTTTATTCGTATTCTTGATGAGATGCGCGATAACCGCCCTCCACTGGTACTACTTGAAAATGTTGAGGGGTTCCTTACGTCAAATAAAGGTGATGATCTGAAAGATGCGCTCCATGCCTTGAATACACTGGGCTATTGTGTGGATATGCTCCTTGTTGATGCTGTCCATTTTGTTCCTCAGAGTCGTGTTCGGCTTTTTATCATTGGTATTCAAGGCGTTCCGTCGCAGGATGTTCTTGAGCAGGACATTATTCTTGCCCAGAAAACAGAGGCTCGCCCGGAAAAGATTAAGAAATTCATCAAGGCACTTCCCACGATGAACTGGTTTCTCAATCGTCTACCAACGCTTCCGAAGCGTGAGAAGAATTTAGAATCTATTATTGAGATAGAGGAGCCTTGGTGGAACAAAGAACGCACACATTATTTATTCGGTCAGATGCATGATCATCATAAAGCAAAAGTAGTAGATCTCATGAATCACCATCAATGGACGTATGGTACCGCCTTTCGACGGATGCGCATACGGAATGGGATGAAACAATCTACGGCGGAAATACGGCTCGATGGCGTCGCAGGATGTTTACGGACACCGAAAGGTGGAAGTGCCAGACAAATTTTGATTCGCGTAGGATGTGGCACATTTGATGCGCGCCTCCTCAGCGCCAGAGAGAATGCTCGATTAATGGGCGCAGATGAATATTTTTTATCGAAGAATCTCTCATTGAACCATGCGCTCTTTGGTTTTGGTGATGCCGTATGCGTGCCTGTGATCGAATGGTTGTCGCGCTATGCCCTAGAGCCGTTGACGTCACGGTATGTTGCATCGCTTGCGAACGTGCCTCAATAAAAGGAGATGGCGGAAAGATGAGACGGTAGTTTTCTATGGTCATGATAATAGTGCCAAATTTGGCAACGAAACCATACGAGATACTTTTTCGGAATCGTTGCCTGGGGTTAGTACCGGAGTAATTTTCAATTAAGTGTGGCTCCCACTTTTGGAATACTGGTGCTAACGTCGCACCTTCCAAGAGGCGTACTTGTACATCTTCATAATGAGTTGAATATGATATGAAAATATGATTCACAAGCATGTCTTCTTTAAGTTTGGTTTGACCACCGTGAAGATGATACTGATACTCAAAGCTTGCCCGTTCCACTGCCGATTTAATCTCGTAGGTACCCAAGTCTGATCCGTAGCCTGATTTACCAGATTCTCCAGTGAGTATTGATCCAAAAAGCTCCCAATCAACAGAATGAATGCTAGCAGTAATAGAGAATTTGTGTTCTTTAAGGAGCTTAAATCGTTCCGGTCGGTTAATATGCTGATCGTAGTACTCGAATGCTGCTTGAACATGTAGCTCTATCATTACGACCTTTCTCGATGTTGAAGACGGGAATACTTGCCCACCTGAGCAGTAGTGTACCATATTTCTGATCTGTTGAGGAAGAGTGTTGTTTTCACGAATAAAGGTTCTTATTTACTGTTCGGCAAGGGCGTTTCGGGCTGAGAGCGGCCCAACGCCTGCTTTCAGCGGCGCCGCTGGCAACCTCCA
>CAIRDL010000468.1 GCA_903877345.1 uncultured Oscillochloris sp.
CGTCGTGACCTCTGCCCTGACCGTTGCCCCAGCTCTTGCCCTTAATGCTGAGGGTACCCGCATCGCTATTTTCCGTTCAACTGTTAGTGATCCATCCTACGGCACCGCCGCTTGGGAAGTCGCCGATGTGCGTGAAACGCTGGACACCTACCTCGGTGGTGCGCTGCGCTACGACATTCTCGACGAGACCACCTTGGCGACAGCCGATCTGACGCAGTACGCGCTGCTCATTCTGCCATCGCTGCGCCAAGGCAACGAAGCGCAGGTAATCACCAAGCTTGGGGCCGCCAATCTCGCCCGCATTGACGCCTTTGTGCGCCAGGGCGGTACCCTCTACACGCAGTCCAATGGGGCCACCATTGCTGAGGCGGCGGGCGTCGTCGCCACCGGTACCGTTGACCTGAACACCCCGCTTCAACTCACCTCTTGGGCGCTGCCGAACATTGGCGACCTAGGGTTGCTTGACGCGGCCTCGCCCTTGGCCTTTAACTGGCTCAGTCCCACGCTCTATTTGTTGAATGACCCGACCCTCGCCGCGACCGCCGGACTCACGGCGGTGGCGGAACTGACCAACCTCGATAGTGCTTGGCAGCCCGCCATTCTCAGCGGTGAAGTGGGGTTGGGGCGCGTCATTTTGGTCGCCGGCCATCCCACAGCAGCCACGCACCGCGAGCAGGTGCCGCTCTTCTTCAACGCGCTGCTCTGGGCGCTCGGTCAGCCCGCCGAACTGTTTGGCGACGCCGTGCAGACCTACAATCCGGCGATGGATCCCCATCTCTTGCCTGCTTACGAACCAGGGACGCCGGTTAGTGTCACGCTGACCTTCAATAACCTCTGGAACACCCCGATGACCGGGGTAGTGATCAGCGAGACAGTCGCGGCGGGCTTTGATGTGCTGACCAACACCATCACGCCGTTGGGCAGCGCCACCGTGCTGAGTCCCACCGGAGAAACGGTTGTTACGTGGAACCTCGGCGACGTGCCGACCGGCGAGGTCGCGCTGAGCTTCCAAGCCACCACCGGCAGTGCGACGCTCGCACGGGGCAAGGTCACGTTCGCCACTGGGCAGGCCAGCTTCACCCACGCCGGACTTACTCGCACCGTGGGGCACCAGCCCTTCACCCTGATGTCGCGGATGGCGGCACGGTTGGTGGCTGACCGCGACATTGAGGCGGATCGCCAGTATGTCATTCCTGCCGAGGGTCTGTTCCTTGACGCCACGGTGCCAATCGAGAACAAAGAGGACACGTTAGCCTCCAACGTGGTGGTGACGGATGTGGTGCTGCTCATCGCACCCGTGGTCGGCATGGACAACCAACAGCGCGTGCTGGCTGATGGGAATGGCGAGACGGTTTGGGTGCGGAATGAGCCCTTCTTCTACAATGAGACGGGCGGCGGCTTCCAGCCCCCGATTAGCTACACCGTTGGGCAGACCATCACGATGAGTGATTGGACTGGCGAGTATGCCATCTTCGACCAGATCAACGGCACGGCGGTCAACTCCATCACCATTCCCCTGACCTACACCAATATCATCACGTATACGGCCGATGGCAGGCTGATGCTGCCGGTGAAGACCCTGACGTGGAACCTGAATGACTGGCCCGGGTACTACTACGAAGAACCGGCCGTGCGCTACGGCATTCATTCAAGCGAATTGATGACCCGCACGGTGACCTTCCTTGGCGACACTAATGCCGTTACTGGTACTGATGTGATTGTCCAAGACACGAGTGGGAGCGTATACACCCATGTGGGCAGCACCCCGGTGCATCCGCGAGATTATCTGTCCAGCGGCACCTTGGTGACCATCACCACGGCGGTTTCGCCGACCATCGCCTATGCCGACATCTGGGCGCGGACGCACGAACTGCCGTTGCGCGCCGCCTTCTATGACATCTTTGGCTGGACTGGGTGCGCGACTTGCGGGACGTTTGGGGCTAACGACGGCCACAGTGCGCTGAATGTGACCTTTGGCATGCGGGCGGATCTCGATGGCGACGGCGTGCGCGAGGCGGACGTGCTGGTTTACCCCAGTCGTCTCGGCAGCGCCGACCTCGACGTGGTGATCAAAGATCGCTCGGCGGTCGGCAGTGTTGCCTCTAACGAGATGCTGGTTGATCTGGGCATGTTCCAGGGCTTAGGCATCAGCATTACGCCGCGCTCAGGGGCTTGGGCCACCTCCTGGAGTTCATCTGATACAGGTGCAACCCTGGCGCAAGTGCAGAGCCAAGGGGGCTACGACCGCCTGCTCTTCCACCACACGGTACCGGCAGCTGGTGCGACTACCATCACCCTCCAAGCACGGGTTAGCAGCGATAGTAGTGACCTCACCGAGGGGATGCTCAAGCTGCACGACGGTGCGCGCTACACCTATCGTCAGCCCGCCGCTGGCCCAAGCCGCTACGAAATCGCGGACACCCGTGTGCAAGGCGTACTCGGCGCGGGGCCGCAAGTGACGGTGCGCGGGCAAGGTGCCCCGGTGCAGATCAACACCTACGGCGACACGGTCTATCTGATCTACACCCTTGACGACCCAGACGACCCCCGCACGCTCGT
Organism: uncultured Oscillochloris sp.; assembly: GCA_903877345.1. Classification (GTDB taxonomy): domain Bacteria; phylum Chloroflexota; class Chloroflexia; order Chloroflexales; family Chloroflexaceae; genus CAIWXH01. The sequence continues at coordinate 2,560 of CAIRDL010000468.1, forward strand.
GCGGAACGGCCCGGGCGACCCCTTCCTCCAGTCTTACGGTTTCACCGACTATGCGGCCACCACCTACGTCGGCGGGCGTGAGGGCAACCAAATCCTGCACAGCCTTGTGAAGCCAGGCGAACGCACCCAGATACGGGTCGAGGTTGACAATAACAGTGCAGTGCCGCTGACGGGTGTGGGGGTGACACCGCAGCCCCCAACGGGCTTTACCGTCACGCAAGCCTACACCAGCGCTGCGGTGCCGCTGCCCATTTACCCTGACCTGCCCTTCCTCTACGCGGCGACCATCCCGGAGGCTGGGCGCGGCGTCTACATCTTCAATGTGGCTGTTGACGCAAACTACAGTGGCCCGCGTGGGCAAATCATCGAGATGCCCATCACGTTCAGCGCAACGGGCGTACCCACAACCACGAACTTCCAAATCCCGCCCGCGCAAATCGGCATTGAGGACGCCAACGGTGAGGTCGCCCTGGTTTACGGCCCGGCGCAAACCCTGGTTTTGAGCGACACACTGCCCACCTATGTTGAGCCGGGGGCGGCGGCGGTCGTGACCCAGGCTGAACTCACGGCGCTGACTGGGGCGACCGACGACGCGGGGCGGGCAGCGGCCTTTGCGAGCTTCAGTGAGCCGATTTCGTTCACCCTGGACGTGAGCAACACGGTGCAGTACAGCTTGCCGACCGATGCACCGCAACGCCTCTACGACCACACCCGCGACCATCGGGTCATGGTGGTCGCCCAAGGAACGATCCTGCCACCGTCGGCAGGGCCGACCCTTGCCAGCGGCGGCGCGGTGTTGGATTACACGGATCAAACCGGGCTGAACTGGCGCGCAACCAGTGCGCCTGTGCTGGTTGAGGCAAACGGCGCGGCAGTGCAGGTTAGCTACGCCTGTGAATGGGCATGGATGGAAGGGGCGCGTGCTAACCAGACGAGGCCGTCTGTTACGCCGGCTTGCGATCTAACACCCGGGGCAAACAACGTAGTGGCGATCAAAGCGACCATTATGAACGTGGGCGATTATCCGGCCCTTGGCGTGACAAGCACGCTCACGTTGCCCGCCGGAGCAACTCTCTTGGCAACCACGCCCACAACCGAGAGCAGTTCCGATCAGGAAGCAACGTGGAATGTGGGCGATCTTGCCCCTGGGGCCACGACGGTCGTGCAACTCACGGTTATGCTGCCCGTGCCCGCGACGGCCCTCATGACGGGGCGGGTCGCTGCCGCCGCCCCCATCACGGTGGTCAACCAGAGTAACGGCGGCTTCACCGATGCGCTGAGCAATCAGCGGGTCTACACTCAACTCGCCGGAGCCTTCACCCTTCCGCTACGCACCAGCCGGCCCGCAGCGGCCTACAGCATCTATCTGCCGCAGGTGCTCTTGCCGCTCACCGAGATTATTGCGCCCCACGCCGCACTAACCACGCGGCCATAACCTTCGGTTGCGGCCCTTCAAACACGGCGCGCTGCTCACGACTCAAACTCGTGGGCAGCGCGCCGTGTTGTTGTGGGGCATAAATACCATTTCAGATTGCAGATTGCCGGGCAATGGCATACCAAACTATGCCGCAGGTTTTCCACGTCGTGCAAATGATGCGTGATCCGTGACTCGTGATCCGTGACTCGTGATCCGTGACTCGTGATCCGTGATCCGTGACCGGGTTGCGCCCTGGACAATCACGGATCACGAGTCACGAATCACAGATCACGAGTCACGAATCACAGATCACGAGTCACGGAGTGGAAAGGTGATCGTAGTCGTGACCCCGCTCTCACTGGTCGTGACCGCCGTCCCGTGAAGTTGGCGCGCGAGATCTTGCACCAGGGTCATGCCTAACGACAAGGGGCGCGCAAGCTCAGCAGTCGGGGCGAGCCCAACCCCCGTATCCCAGACCTTCAGGGTAAGCATGTCTGGGCTTGTGGCGTGCAACGTGATGCCAATCACGCCGCGCTGCCCATCAGGGAAGGCGTATTTGAGACTATTGGAGAGCAGTTCGCTGATAATCAACCCGCAGGGCATGGCTTGATCTAAGCTTAGGTGCAGGCCCGTCGCCGTGACCGTCACCGTGATCTGGTCGGGCTTCATTTCATAGATGCGGATGAGTTGGCTCCCAAGCTGGCGAAAATAGGGTTCGGCGTTGATCCGCGCTACGTTGTTGGTGCGGTAGAGCAGTTCGTGGACGAGGGCCATCACCTCGACCCGCTGACGACTGTCGCGTAGCGCGGACATTGCTTGCACGTCAGCGATCTGGCGGCTCTGGAGACGTAACAAGCTCATCACCACTTGGAGGTTATTTTTGACCCGGTGGTGAATTTCCTTGAGCAGCACCTCTTTTTCCGCGAGCAAGGCGCGCAGGCGCAGTTCACTGGCCTGGAGTTCGTGGGTCTGGCGATCTAGGTCAGCATTAGAGGCGGCAAGCTCGGCCAGCGTTCGCCGCAAGGCTTCCTCAGCTTGTTTACGTTCGGTAATGTCGCGACCAAAAACGGTGACCCCTACCACATCAGCGAACGTGTTTTTGATTGGGCTGAAACGATACTCGACTATGTGCGGCTCCTGCATAAAGCGGGTCGCGGCCTCGATGCTGAACCTTCCGTTCTGGATGGCACGGTCGTAGTAGATACGCCATTCGGCCAAGGCGGCTTGGGGCAATTCTGGGGCCAACACGCTTTCACCTTGAATCTGGGGGCGACCAAGCGCCGCACGAACATTAGCGTGATAGAGACGATTGCCCACAATCAGTTGATACGCGGTGTCTACCGACCAGATGCTGCCGTCGGTATTTTCAATCAAAGACTCCAGACTCTGCTGACTTGCCCGCAGCGCTTCCTCAGCTGCCTTACGCTTGGTGATGTCGGTCGTGACGACAATCACACTCCAGTCGTGAAACGGCACTGGCACCGCGCTGACGTTCACCCAGACGATCTGCCCATCTTCCTTCTCAATGCCCGTTTCAACGGCGTAGACGGCGCGCTGCTCTTTGATCGCCCGCGCACTAGCAAACTCCTCGGCGGGCATCGGCGTGCCGTCAGGGCGAAGATAGCGGCGGGTTCGGTAGCCGCCAGCCACCAATTCCGCGTGCCGAATGGCGAGGATCTGTTCCAAGGCCGGGTTGATGAAAACCAGCTTGCGTTCGGCATCAAGAATGGAGATACCAACCGGAATGAGATCGAACAGCGCCTGTAACTTGCCTTCACTTTTGTGCTTATCCTTAGCGGTCGGCAAGGCAGCCAGCGCCTGTTCCGCCGCCGCCAAACGCAGGCGCAAGCGCTGGTTCGTCCGCGCAAGCCGGTTGTGGGAACGGTGCTTACTCGTCATAACCTGGCTTATTCCTGCGCGACCACGCGGTTGCGACCGGCGCGTTTGGCGGCATAGAGCGCGGCATCGGCCCGCGTGAGCGCTTCGTTAACACTGGCATGGGCGTCGGTTACGACACTGGCACCCAGAGAGACAGTGATGGGCGGGAGTTCCAGTTCGCGGTGCATGATCTGGAGTTGGCTGACCTCACGGCGGATGATCTCGGCCCGGTTGATCACGGCGGGGAGGGCGGCAGTCGGCAGAATGAGCACGAACTCTTCCCCACCGTAGCGGCAAACAATATCCCCGGCGCGCACCATCCCCAGCAACAGCGCGCCGAGGGCGCGCAGCACCGCGTCACCGGCATCGTGGCCGTAGGTATCGTTGACATGCTTGAAGTGATCCACATCAAGCATGATCACCCCGACGGGGTAGCGGTCGCGGGAGGCCCGACGGAGTTCGTGAACCAGAATTTCTTCCAGATAGCGCCGGTTCAACAGCCCGGTGAGCGGGTCACGGATAGCTTGTTCGCGCAAAACCGCCCGGAGTTGCACATTGGCCAAACCGAGGGCGGCCTGCTCTGCAAAGGCCAAAGCGACCTGGCGATAAGCGGCGGCGTCCGGGCCTGTAGATGGTGCATTGGCGGCGAGATGAACGTGCAGCACGCCGAGGGTTTCGCCCGCCACCATAAGCGGCACACAAAGGGCGTAGGGCGACTCGAAGGCCGGAACCGCCTCGCAGCGACAGCCACCGCAGAGGTCGGCCCCCAGGAACGTGCGTTGCTGGCGAAGCACCCGGCACCCTTCGAGGGGCAGGGGTGGTGCAGGGTGATGGGCGACACCCCAGACAATCACCGCCTCGAGGATGGGCGGGGTGTGGCGCGGGAC
>CAIRDL010000469.1 GCA_903877345.1 uncultured Oscillochloris sp.
CACCGTGACTGGTGCCGGTGCCGCTGCCTTACGCTTCAGCAACTACCCCGGAAAGTTGCCCCAAGCCGCGAACAGTCGCCGCTACGAACTGCGGGCGCGTACCGATGTGGTTGCCCCGGCGGCGAACGTCAAAGGGGCGGGCCTCCACCTTATGACCGCTGGCGGCGAGCGTTTCGAGATCGTCAGCTTTGGGGCTGATGGCAAGCTTGCCCGCAACAACACCGCCCTGCCTTTAGCTTACCAGGCGGGCACTCGCGTGCGGATTGATGCCCGCTTCGACCTCAAGAATAGCACCGCCACGCTGAAGTTTACGACCGGGGCTGGCATCCTCACCATTGAGGCGCTTAGCCTGCTCACCAGTTTCAATCCCGACACGGTGGGGGCGTTGCTCTTCGCTGCCGATGGGGCCACGGGAACCTACGGCCTCGATAGTGCCGAGGTGACCATCCAGAAGGAGACACCCAACGAATCGCCGCCTCCCGCCAAGATTGTCATCAACCCGCCTAGCGCGAATAGCACTAGCATCGAGACTATCAATGGCGTGACGTTGATCAGCTTCAACTTCACCCTTCAGAACAGTGGTGGACGGGCTAAAGCGGTCTACTTGACCCTCAATGTGGACGATACGCAACTCGATTTGCTTGATCTGAGTTGGTTGCGCGGCGTTGGCTACGTTAAGGAGCTTAAGGCCGGACAGATCGTGATTGGCATCGGTGAGTACGATGCCATTCGCAAGGAACCCTACGACCTCAAGTTCAAGTTCAAGCTAAAGCGGAAGCACGATAATGAGCTGAAGCTGGATCTGAAGTACCGGCTTGATTACAGCGATAGCCGTGGACGGCACACAACCCCGCCGCTTGTGATCATCGTCGTCGTTCCGCCTGCGGCAGCCGTGCCCACCGGCGTTCCGGCGACCAATGTGCCCACGCGGACGGGCACGCCTGCCACAGTTGTGCCGACTACGACCAACGTCCCCGCCACACCCACCACCACCAACGTCCCCGCCACACCCACCACCACCACCGTCCCCGCCACACCCACGCCCAGTACGGAGGGGCCGAGTCCAACGCCGACCACGACCCGCACCCCGTAGGTTCGTCTGGCCCGTTCGCAACTGCCCGCCTCACGCTCCCCGCCTGGGGTTCCCGTGGGGCGGGTTTTGTGCTATTTTAACAGCACCACACTTTGTTAAGTTTTCGTTTGCCCAAGGCTGGCCCATGCACCACTTGGGCCGTAACCTGACCCCTGAGATCTGGATACGCCCATGAAACTACAGTACATCGTCGTCAGTGCCTGCTTTTGGCTGGTGCTCGTCGTTGCCTCGGCCTTCTGGAACATCAATCAAATGCAGACCGCCCAACAGGAAACCAACCTGAAAGTTGCGCGTTCCTTTTTTGAACTGATTGTTACCGTGCGTAAATGGAATGCTCAGCTTGGCGGCGTGTATGCCCCGGTTTCCGCGACCCTCCAGCCCAACCCCTATCTCACGATCTCCGACCGTGACCTGCATTTGCCCGATGGCCTCTTTCTCACAAAGGTCAATCCAGCCTTCATGACCCGCCTGATTGCCGATTTGGCCCAACAAGGCAACGAGGTGCGCTTTCATATCACCAGCCTCAAACCGATCAATCCTGGCAACGCCGCAGAAGCCTGGGAAGCGCAGGCGCTCACGGCCTTTGAAACCCAAGCGCAACGGGAATACTTTGACTGGGATGGGCAAACCCAGACTTTTAAGTATATGGCCCCTTTGATCACCGATGCGAGTTGCCTGAAGTGTCATGAGAGCCAAGGCTACAAAGTGGGCGATATTCGTGGCGGAATTAGTGTCTCGCGGCCCGTCGCGCCGCTCAATCTCTGGCCGCTTATGCTGAGCCATGCGGTGATTGCGTTGGTTGGCCTCGTCGGCATCAGAGCCTTTGGCCGCCAATTGGCCCGCGCCTTTGCTGATTTGGAACGACAATCCCAGATTGATAGCCTCACGCAAATTCACAACCGAGGTTATTTTGACATCTATCTTCATCGTGAATTTTTACGGAGCCGCCGCCAACATTCACCCCTGTCAGTTATTCTTTGCGACGTAGACTACTTCAAATCTTACAACGACCTCTACGGCCACCAAGCCGGTGATAGCTGCCTGCGCCAACTCGCGGCGGTGCTGAAGGAGACCGTGAAGCGCCCAGGTGATCTGGCGGCCCGTTACGGCGGCGAAGAGTTCGTTATCGTGCTCCCGGATACCACGGCGGGCGGGGCGCACGCCTTGGCGGATCTGGTGCGCGCCAATGTGGAAGCGCTCAGAATCAACCATAAAGGCAGCCAGGTGAGCGATCATGTGACGCTTAGCTTGGGGGTTGCAACCACCCACGGCGAACTGAAAGAAGTTGCTTTACTCGAACAGGCCGACCAAGCGCTCTACCAAGCCAAGCAGGCGGGGCGCAACATGGTCGTCACAGCGGTAAGCGCCGCGCCGTTGGTTGCCACGAACGGGCATGTTCCCGATGCGTGAGCACCAATAGGCCGCATTGGCGGAAAGCTGCCGCAGGTTTTTATCCCGCAGCTTTCCTGGTTGGTGCCGCGTCCTGTTGCGGCAAATCTACAGTCTAAAATCGCAATACCGCAAAAGGCACGCTGTCACGCTGAGCGCAGCGGAGCGTCCCGGTCGGGATTCTTCGCTGCGCTCAGAATGACAAGA
>CAIRDL010000470.1 GCA_903877345.1 uncultured Oscillochloris sp.
AATGTACTGCAGATTGGTCGTCTTCCCACACATACCGGGGCCATAATAGACGATCTTGCAGTGGATTTCGCGTGCCGCAACGTTGATCAGCGCCATAGATCCTCTCGCATGGCCTGTACAGTGGGGCGGCTAAGGCGGTGGCGGCGACCCGCCGCGAGGGGGTCAGGGAGCCGCTGCCTTGGGAAGCGGTGCGGCCACACCCTGCTAGTCGCGGAAGAGCAAGTCAATGGTATCCTCCATTGATGTACGGAACGAGGAACCCAGCACTTCATCGCGGGCCTTATGTTGCTGGCGCACGCGCTCGAGCACGCCGGCCAGTTCATCGGTGGCCTTCTTGGTCAGCACCTTGACGAGGCCGATATGGGTACCCTTGTTGAAGATAATGCAGAGGATCCACTGCTCTTCGATCAGGGCGATAAAAATATTTTCGCGAACGCCCTGTTGGAAGGAGGCGCGGAAGTCACGTTCACGGAGGAGCTTCGCAACCTCGCGGGAGGAAGCGAAGACGCCGGCGATCAGCGCCCCGAGCGCGGTAATATCCTGGCGATCACCGTCCCCCTTTGAAGAAATGACCTGACCGCTCTTATCAAGCAGAAGCGCGTAGTCGCTGCCGGTATCCTCGACCAGCCGACCGAGACACTCTTCGATCTGACCGAGCTCTTCAGAGGGGACGATGATACTTGTCAGCTGTGGATCCATCGCGGCCTACCTTACATGGCGACATAGCGCGAGGCGAAGATCGTCCGGTGCACGCTCAGCGAAATTATAGCACATAGGAAGTCAGATAGCGCTCAGGGCGTTCACCATATCCTCGCGGTGCTTGGCGACCAAGAAGCGCACGTAGCCCAAGTCGTCGCGGGCGCTGGCAAGGAGGAGGAGCATCGCGTCGCCGCTGATCGGCTCGATCAGCACCATGCCATCTTCATACTCAAGCATCGTCTGGATGGTACCGCCCTTATCAATCTCCCGCCCAAGAGCCTCGGCCATAGCTAGACCATTGGAGGCCACGGCACAGATGGCGTCTACATCCACTCCGGGGATGGACGTACTTTCGATCAGTAGCCCATCCGTAGCAACCACGGCGGCTAATTCAACGCTCTCGACCGCTCGGAAGCGGCCTAACAGCGTTTTCAGGTTGGTGCTCATGAGGGATGGTTTCTCCTTACAGGCGCGGGACGAGCTTGACAGGCATAGCTATTATACACGTCGTCGCAACGACGTGTGATCGTAGTCTGGAGCAGCGCCTGTTGGAGGGAGGTTGGCTGGCCGCAGGCCGGGGTTACAGTTCGGCACGCGGAGCGCGGGTGCGCCCTTTGGCCGGACGGCCCGTGCGGACATTGCGGAGCGAATGGATGGTGGACGCGATGGCGCGGTCGGCCCAGCCGTAGATCGTGGGGCGGCTTTTCTCAAGATCGTCGGCGATCTGCGTGACATTGGTGCGATATTTGGTGTCGAAGGTCGCCAGGATGACCCGCGCCGAGGCCACAAGCTGTTCGATCTCTTCCGCCGAAAGATCGTACTCGCGGATGATTTTCATCGCCCGCCGGTTGGAGAGGTCGAGTTGCATCGAATCCATTCCATAACTCCTTGCCAACGCGATTGTCAAGCGTAACGCAACATAGGGTATAGCTCGCCACCAAGGGTAACTATTTATCATCATAGCATGGGCTAGGGGCCATGTCGAGTCTTAGTTGTAAACAATATTTGGGTCAGCGCGTACCTGTGGTTTGTAGCGCAGCATCCTTGCCGTAGCACGTATCTAGGGGCAAAGAGGCGGGTGCTACGCCCCGCATTCGGCGGGGGAACTTGCTTAGTTTCAACTGATAATGCTTAACACGTTGCGGCTTGGGCGAGGGCACGTACTGTAAAGTCTTTTTGGGGCGGGTGCGGCGAAAGCCTATGCGGGAAGCGGAAAATCTAAACCGTCCCAGTCGCTGCGTGATCCGTGATGCGTGATCCGTGACCGGGCCACATCCTGACCAATCACGGATCACGGATCAGATGGGATGTTTTAAATTTTCCGCTTGCCTGCTACAATGGCGGCGGGAGCGCCTATGATCAAGCCTGAAGATCACCGTTTACGGCAACGCGAGTACTTATTGCAGATCAGCCGCGCCATCACCGCGCAGCTCGATCTGGTCAGCGTGCTTTCCCTGGTGATCGGCTTTGCGGTCGAGATGACGGTCGGCACCTCGGGCCTGATTGCGCTGTACGATGAGGATGGGGCCGATGAGTTGCGCATCCGCGCCTCGGCCCGCCTGCCCCGCGCTGATTGGCCCGCCTTCGCTCGCCTGCTCAGCCTGCCGTTGGGCGACTTGAACCGCCGTGGCGAGGCCATTTTGCGCGAGGTCGCTGCCGACACTGGCCTCACCTTGCGCCAGATGATTGCCCTGCCCCTCACATTACGCAACACTCCGGTCGGCGTGATCTACGTCTTCCGCGCCGCGCTCAATGTCGCGTTTTCCAGCGACGATTACCAGGTGATCCAGGATTTCGCCGACCAAGCGGCCATCGCCGTCTCGAACGCCCGCCTCTTCCAGAGCGTGCTGCGCGAGAAGCAGCGCCTTGATGCGACGATTGAGCAGTCGGCGGATGGCGTGATGATCCTTGATGGGCGCTGGCGCATCACGACCTTTAATAAGGCGATGGAGCAACTGACCGGCTGGCCCCGCGAGGAGGCGCTTGGGCGGCCTTGCGCCGAGATTTTGGGCCTTCAGAACGCCCAAGGGGGCAATATTTGCCTCGTTGATTGCCCCCTCCAACGACAGCCGCTCCCCGCCAATCCGGTCGTTACGGGCCGTCTGCTCACCCGTGACGGGCGCGAGTTGTATGTCCAGAGTCGCTACGCGCCGCAGCGTGGGGCGCTGGGCCAGTTTAGCGGGGCGATTGCTAATGTGCGCGACATCACCACGCAGAAACAAGATGAGGAGCTGCAGAGTACCTTCATCTCGGTGATTTCGCATGAACTAAAGACGCCGGTCAGCATCATTAAGGGCTACGCGGGCACGCTCCAGCGCGAGGATACGACTTTCACAGTCGCGCAGTACCGTGAGGCTTTGGCGGTGATCGAAGACGAGGCCGACCGGCTCGCCCGCCAGATCCAGGATCTGCTCGATGTTTCGCGCCTGACGGCGGGCGGAATGCGCCTCGACCTCGCCGATTTCCCGCTGCCCGCGCTGGCGGCGGCGGTGGTGCGAACGCTTGGCCCGACGGTCGGTGAGCGTTTTGAGTTCGAGTTGCGCTTCCCCGACGATATGCCGCCGGTGCATGGCGACCACGAACGGGTGCGCCAAATCCTCGCTAACTTGGTCTCCAACGCAGTGAAATACAGCCCCGACGGTGGCACCATCCGCCTCGGCGGTTGGCCCGAGGGCGCCGTGGCTGTCGGCTATGTCGCCGATCAGGGCATCGGCATCGCCCCCGAAGAGCAGGAGGCGATTTTTCGCCGCTTCTACCGGATTGACAACCGCTTGCGCCGCGAAACACAGGGGAGCGGTTTGGGCCTTTTTCTGACGCGGGCGTTGGTTGAGGCTCATGGCGGGCGCATCTGGGTTGAGAGCCAAGTGGGCAAGGGGTCGCGGTTTGTCTTTACCTTGCCGTTGGGGCGACGCCAACTGGCGGAGTGAGGGGCTAGGGGTCAGGGATCAGGCTTCAGGGGCTAGGTTTCAGGCTATTTTACAGTCCTGACAAGCACACGGCGTTCTGATGCGCTTGGCCTGACCCCTGACCCCTGACCCCTGATCCCTGACCCCTGCATCAGCGCGGGTGCCGCTCCTTCTCCAAGCGCTCGATCTC
>CAIRDL010000471.1 GCA_903877345.1 uncultured Oscillochloris sp.
GCCGTGCGGTAGATACACCAACCGCCTTGACATGGCCCCATGCCCATCCGCACATCACGCCGAAGGTCGTCAAGATTGGCGGCTCCACTCGCAAGCGCGGCCAACACCCGTTCACGGGTCACGAGTTCACACTCGCAGATCAGTTCGTCCTGGGCATGTTCACGTTCAACATCAGCCAAAGGCTGGCCCAAATAGTAGAAACTCGCGTCGAGGCCGTGGATCGGTTGCGGGCCAATGGGCGCACGCACGCCGTTCAGGCGCGGCCCGTCCGGCGCGGCGGGTTCGTGACGCGGGTAGCGCAGCGCCGAACCGACGAGCGGCGGCGCGTGCGAGCGTTGCGCCGTCACTGGTACCGGCAGCACCTCTTCGGCGGTGCGACACGGCTTGGTGTTGCCAAGGTAGCGCGCCACCTCGTTCACCGCTTCTTCAGCCATCAGTCGGTAGGTCGTCCATTTACCGCCGACAATCGAAAGCATGCCCTGCACGCCGTCCCGTGTTGCGTGGTCGAGCAATTTGTACGTGCGAGGCAAATCGCGGTCGCTGGCGCCATCCACATCTTTGTAGAGCGGACGAACACCCGCCCAGGCCCGCAGCGCCCGGTATTGGCTAAAACCTGGCACCAGTTTTTCGCCTTCAGCCAGCAGCAACTGGATCTCTTCAGGCGTAATGTCGAACGTGTCGGGGTCAGGCACATGCACATCGGTGGTGCCAATCACGGCGACGGTGTGAATGGGCACGAGGATGTCGCCATCGGCGGGCAGTTTACAGCGGTTGACCACCGTGTTGATCATGCGGTGGTTCATCGCCACCATCGTGCCTTTGCCGGGGACGACGGTGACGGTTAGGCCAGCCAGGGCCGCGATTTTGCCCGCCCACGCGCCTGCCGCATTCAGCACATAAGCGCACCTGACCTGGATGCGTTCGCCGCTCCGCAGATCTTCAAGCACCGCCCCCGTCACCCGGTCGCCTTCGCGCACCAACGCAATAACATTATGGTAGGTCAAAATTTGTGCGCCATACTCACGGGCGGCCTGCGCGGTCGCGTGAGTCGCCAGAAACGAGTCCGCTGAGCCGTCCTGCACCTCGAAGACGCGGCTGATCTGCGGGTTAAGTGCAGGTTCGCGCCGGAGCATCTCAGCTACCGTAAGCTCTTGGGTGGGCACCCCAGTCTTGAGACAATTGGCAGCGAACAGATCGCCGTAGTCCGGGTCGTCCCACGGCGTCATGACAAAAAAGCCAGCGGTGGCTTCAAGACAATGGGGCATAATCCGGCGCAAGATGGCGTTTTCGCGGGCACATTCGGTGGCCGATTGGGGGTCTTTCGTAACGTAACGCCCGCCAGAGTGGAGCAGACCGTGGTAGCGACCCGTGGTGCCGTGGGTCAAATCGCCCTGCTCTACCAGCACACAGCGGAGGCCGCGCAACGCGAGATCGCGGGCGCAGCCGGTGCCGGTTGCCCCACCGCCGATGACCAGCACCTCGGTTTCGATCCTCTGCATATGGCCTCTTTGTTCAAACACGAGCGGGCATGGCCGTCGCGGGCAGTGACACCGGCACGGTTTGGGCGCACGCCGAAGTAGTGAGCAGGACGAGCGCCACCCAGACGACATCCGCCATAAACAGATGTACCAACTGCACCGGCACCGGCACCAACAGCGCGACGTTGAGAACCCCGACAATCAATTGACCAACGAAAAGCAAGGTGAGCAGCAAAGCGGCCCTTTTGGTCGCTTTGCTTGGACGCAGACGCGCCACCCGTTGCCCCACAAAGGTCAGGTAAATCCCCGTGATGACCGCTAAGATCGGGTGATAGATACGCAGTCTGATTAGAAAACTCGCGTATGGGTCAAGGTCTTGCGCTAGTCCATGTTGGAGACTCGCCGCCGGGAAAAGTGTGTCGCCCAAGGCAGTAATCGCACCTGAGACGCCCAGGAACATCATTGCTGCGATGCTAAGGCCCAGCAACACGCCTACGCTTCCCTGGCCCCGCAGTTGGAGCGCCCCGCCGCCTTGGCCCCACCACGCCGTCAGCGTAAGCACGCCGAGCAGCACCAAGGTGTTGACGAGGTGAATGGACATTGCCACGGCACGGGCCACCGAACTGTCCTTCGCAACCAGTTGGAACAGCACGAGGCCCGCGCCGAGCAAGCCCTCGATGATGATCATCAGCAGCGAAAGCCACGCCCCACGTCGGGCGAGGTGGCCCTTGGGGAAGGCCCGCAACGCCCAAACGACTAACGCGATGACGAAAAGGCCCGCCAGTCCGCTCGTGAGGCGGTGGCTAAACTCGATCAGTGTTTCGATCTGTTCAGTGCGGGGCACAACCTGCCCATTACACAACGGCCAGTGCTGCCCACAACCTGCGCCCGAGCCGGTCGCTCGCACATACGCACCCCAGACGATCACCGCCAGATTGTAGGCTAGTACGCCCCACGCGAAACGAACAAACCCTCGTTGCATACGCGCCTTCC
>CAIRDL010000472.1 GCA_903877345.1 uncultured Oscillochloris sp.
GAACGACGAACCGCCGCCGACAATGATCTGTCAGCAGCGGTTCGTGTTGGGTAAAAAGGCGGTGGGCCGCTCGGTTGGTGGCCCTTGCGTGAACCTACAGCAGCGGTTTGATGACGGGCAACAGCTCGACAAAGGTGCGCCCGCTGCAAGGCTCGCCAAGCGCGTGCATCTTCCACTCGCCGCTGTGACGATAGACTTTGACCATAACCTGGGCGGTGTGACTGCCGCCGCCGCTCAGGTCGTAGCGCGCAATCTCGCGGTTGTTGGCTTGGTCAACCATGCGGCAAAACGCATTTTCGATCTGGCTGAAGTTTTGGCCGGTGAAGCTGTTCACCACAAAGACGAGCGTCTTGACCGTAGCAGGCACCCGCGTTAAGTCCACAATAATCTGCTCATCATCGCCATCACCGGCGCCTGTAAGATTGTCTCCCGTGTGGGTGATGCTGCCGTCTTTGCTCCGCAACTGACGAAACCAGACAACATCAACCTGCGCCCCTGCCTCATCAAAAAGAATGCACGAGGCGTCCAGGTCAATCGTTTGGCTGCCACCCCCAAAACCCAGAAAGCCCTTCGTCTTCTTCGCGTCCCAGCCTAGCCCCATCACCACTTGGGTGAGTTTGGTACCGGCTTCTTTCTCTAACGAGATCTTCTGTCCCTTGGTAAGCGTGACGGGCATGGTGAACTCCTGTCTTTCTGTCTCCCGGCGCTGGGAACAGCTACCGGGCGATGCGTTTGTTCGCGAAGCGTGTCCTGCGGCTTAGTTTTTTGAACCGGCGCGCCACGTGAACCCAAAGCGGTAATGCTGATCCGCCTCAGAATGCCCCCGGAAGTAGCGCTCTTCCTTGACGATTTCGATGGTTGCACCGACCTGCCTGACCATACAGATCGCACAGAAGGTCAGCAGCGGGTCGGGATTGCCCAGGCGAATGAAGACCTCATGGCCGGCCTGCTCGCGGATGGTCATGCGCCCGTTCACCGAACTGAAGTCTTTGGCACCCCCGTAAATCAAGGCAAAGACCATCACGGCGTCAATCAGATCAGGGCGGTAAAGGTAGAGGTTTTCCCCATCGGTTGCGGCCCCGGTGCGATCATCTTTGTCCAGGAAGATAAAGGGTGGCCGCTCCTTGGCCCCGAAAATCCCGCCAAGCGGCTGAATGACCCCTTTGCTGCCGTCTTTCAGGCGATACATACAGCCCAAATCGAGGTCGGGAGCCTCGCCACCGCCACCAAAGCCCAGGAACCCGCGCTTAGCGGCGTTGGGGTTGTCCCAGTTCAGGTTAAAGTGCAACGGCTGAACACCACCACCCTTGCGGAGGTCAACCGCCTTTTTGTCGCCCTTCTTCTCTAGGGTTACTTTGGTGATGTTGACGCCAGCCGACGGTGCGGGTACTGGCGGGATGGGATTGGGACGCGCCGGGGGCGGCACCGGGTTAGGGAGCCGCACGGTGGGCTGGCCTGCACTTGAGGGCGGCCCGCTAATTTCTTGGCCGCCAAAATGTTGCAGCAGCGCGCTCAAGCCGCCGTTGAACCCCTGCCCCACGGTGCCAAAGCGCCAAACATCCTTGAAGTAGAGTTCAGCAATGATGATCGCCCGTTCTTGGCTAAAGTCAGCGCCGGTGAAACGGTAGCGGGCGACCTCTTGGTTGTTCGCCAGCAGGCGCAAGGAACCCTGCGTAAGCTGGGACATCACGCCCGCCCCGTCAATCGTTGCCGTCAAGACTAACCGCCGTACCGTGTTCGGCAAGCCCGCCAACTTCACCTGAAAGCGCTCTTGGTCGCCATCACGCGGCCCCAAAGCTGTCAACGAGCCGCAGGGCGAGGTTTTCTGGTTGTAAAAGATGAAGTAGCGATCATCCGCCAGTTTGCTGTTGCTATCCACGCCAAAACAACTGATGTCAACCACCTGCGAACTGGCAAAGCTCAAGCTGATGCCGATCTCCAGATTCAGTGCGGGGGTAAGCTCCGCAAGCTTGATCTTCTGGCCTTTCACGATCTCAGGCATGCGTCGTGTTCCTTCCTGGCATGGTTCAGAATCGGCGACTCCAACTTGACCGTTCGCCTAAGCATGTGGGCCGTAAGGCATAAGACAAGGTTTCAGGGGCCAGGTTTCAGGTTTCAGGTCGAGTGC
>CAIRDL010000473.1 GCA_903877345.1 uncultured Oscillochloris sp.
CAAACCATGCAGCTTGGCGGGCTGGTGGGCAGCGCCGTGCTGAGCGGGGTGCCCGAAGCGTTGCGCGCCGTGTTGTTGTTGGGCAGTTTGGTGCATGTCGGCAAAGCGTGTGTGTTTGGGCACGGAGCCTATAGTTTGGAGGCGGTGTGAGCGATGCGGCAATGACGCCGTGGTGTAATGATCCGTATACACGATGAAAGGTATCACGATGCACCATCTCGATCCATATCAGGTTGATAACCTGCTGCTACTGATTGGCGGCAACCCGCTGCCAAACTATGTCGCGGCCCAGTTGCTAACGAAAGATCGGGCTACGACGAAGATCATTCTGGTCTGCTCGGCGGATACGCGCGACGAGGCTGCACGACGCATTGAGCGACAGTTGAAGGCTGAGGACTTTGGGAGCATTACTTACTGCGAGGTCGAGGAGGCTAACCCACAGAATATCCGCAGTCAAGTCACGCAGGCGATTCAAGGGCTGAGCGGGAGCATCGGCCTGCACTATACCGGCGGCACCAAGGCCATGTCCGTCCACGCCTATCTTGCGCTCCAGACAAAGGCCGACAGCCGCGCCCAGTATAGCTACCTCGACGCCCGCAGGCTTGAGCTTCAGATCGAGACCGGCGGCACGCCACACACGATCCCTGATATTGGTATGCGACTCCAGTCTCCGCTAACAATCGAGGTACTGCTGAAGCTGCACGACCTTGATCATCTGAAGCAGGACATGAAGGACATGCCGATCTGGGCTGCTACGGCGCAGACGCTGGCTGAGTTGTACACAGATGCAGATCGCGCTAGGGGATGGCGAGAATGGTGCAACCGCACATTGCGGAACGAGAAGGACTTGTTGCCCACAGCCAGCCTGAGTACTGTGGCAATCAAAGACATTCCATCGGCTGCTGTGCAAGCATCGTTCCTCGTCACGTACCCCGATCTCACGTCAGATGACTCACTCATCCGGCTTGCCGAGAACGTCGGGATGCCAGTTAACAAGAGGAAAGTTCATCTCGCTAAGTGGCTCGACGGCGAGTGGCTAGAGCACTACGTCTTTCACACCCTACAGCCGCTGAAAGATAACGGGATGCTGCACGATTTGAGGATGACGATTAACCCAGATCTGACCAAGACCGACTTCGAGTTTGATGTGGCTGGCATCCGTGGCTACCAACTCTTCGCCTTCTCGGTCAGCACCGCAAGTCCAAGACATCTGAAGTCCAAGTTGCTCGAAGTAGTGGTACGCGCCGAGCAGATGGGCGGGAGCGAGGCGCGGGTGGCGCTGGTTTGCTGCGCGAGTCGGGAAGACGTGCAGAAGCTTGAGCATGAGATTGCTACTCTCTTCCGGCAGCGCCAAGTGACGCGGGTCTTCGGGCGGGACGATCTTCTGGATCTTCACGACAAGGTTGCAAACTGGATCAGCAACCCAGGGCAGGGAGAGAGGCTGTGATGAGCCATTACACCTTGACGAGTATCGACACGACCGGTATTCAGAACTACATCTTCGGCAGTAATGCGTTGCGTGAGAACATCGGTGCATCGCAGCTAGTCGAGCGGGCGATTGGCATGTGGCTGGAGGATGCGCTGCCAAAGCTGCATAATTTCGACAACGCGACAATCAATGACGCGCAGCGCATCGAAGACGCGGCGGTGTTACGGGCCGAGGTGATCATGCGCGGCGGCGGCAATGCGCTGATCCTTTTCCGTGAGCATGGCGATGCGGTTGACACGATCAAGCGCCTGAGCCGCAAGCTGCTCTGTGAGGCACCGGGGCTGGAGATGGCGGTCGCACATCTGGACTTTGACTGGAACCAAGATGCGCTGGGCTGTGGCGATGGCGTCATCAACCGACTGGCGGCAGCGGTGAACCGCTGTAAGCAGCAGCGTGCGCCCAGCGCGGCGGTCTTCAGCCCGGCGGTGCTGGCCGAGTGTCGCGCCACACGCCAGCCAGCGGTTGACCTTGATCAGGCTAACAAGTTGGTTTCTGCGGAGATTCAGACCAAGCTTAGTGAGAGTCTCCAGGCCGAGGCGGAGCAGCGCTTCGATGATCTGTTCACGTCGGTAATCAGCGACATCTATACGTTCGAGCGTGATGTCGAGAAAATGACGGCTGACCACGACCGCAGCCATCTGGCGGTGATCCACGCTGATGGCAACGGCATCGGGCAGCGCTTCATCGAACTGTTGAAGGATTTTTCATCCGCCGGGCAGAATCGCGCCTGCCTCGTTGCGTTACGCGATCTGTCACAGAAGATTGCTAATGCAGGCGAGCATGCGCTTTGCAAGACACTGGTTCGACTGGAGCGCAGCTTCCAGAACAAGCAGATGGAGCGCTACGTCAGCGGCCTGAAGCGTGACGAGCGGCAGCGGATCATCATGCCCTTCCGTCCACTGGTCTTCGGCGGCGACGATGTGACCTTCGTCTGTGATGGGCGGCTGGGGTTGGGCCTCGCCGCAATCTTTCTGGAAGAGTTTGAGCGGGCTGCCGTGGATCTGCCCTATGGTGGCGCGGCACACGCCTGCGCCGGAGTGGTGATCTTCAAGACCCATTATCCCTTCGCACGGGCCTACGATCTCTGCGCGGAACTCTGCAAGCAGACCAAGGTCGCTCTGCGTAAGGCTGAACTGAAGGGGTCGTCGGGGCTGGACTGGCATATCGCAATGAGCGGCATTAGCGGCGAGATCACCGGAATTCGCCAGCGCGAGTACCAATTATCCAACGGTGATCAGCTCACCATGCGCCCGCTCAGTCTGCGTGCGCCGGGGATTGAGCAGCCCTGGCGTAATTGGGAGGCGTTCGCCACACTGGCCGAAGCGTTTGGCGCGGGCAAGTCAGATGACGAACTCAAGCGCATAAGTGGCGTTCTGCCACGCAGCAAGGTCAAGGCACTGCGCGAGGCACTGCGCGGGGGGAGCGTGAACTCCCAGGCGTTTATTAACACCGCGAATATCCAGCTTCCAGAAGTGCTGGGCGGCGATGAGCACCTTCAGCGGACTGGATGGGCTGGCAAACACTGCGGGTACTTCGACGTGATTGAGGCTCTGGACTTCTACCTGCCGGTTGATCGCATGGAGGTTCACTGATGCGCTACTACCTCACGCTGCACCTACGCAGCGATACGACGTTCGGACGCGGTGACGGCACTGCTGGTCTCGTGGACACTGACATCGAGTACGACTTGGACGGTCTGCCTTTCGTCGGCGGTCGGGTGATCAAGGGGTTGCTGGTGGAAGAGTACGCCAACCTGCGCTTTGCCCTTGGTAAGACTGATCGCTGGGACGGCGCGGCGACCTACCTCTTCGGACGCCCTGGTGCGACCGGCGCAGAGGTTGCCCAGATGCGGGTCGGCTCGGCCACGCTGCCGCCGGATCTCTGTGATCTTCTTCGCAGTGAACAGCATCAGCCGGGGCAGTTGCTCAGCGCCTGTACGGCCATCCGCCGCCAGACTTCGCTTGATGCGGGGAGTGGGGCACCGCAAAAGGGTTCGCTGCGATCTATGCGCGTGCTCCTGCGCGAAACCGATCTGATCGCGTCACTCGACTTTACTGCCGAACCGAAAGAGCGTGAACTGGCCCTGCTCGCCGCGTGTGTGCTCGCCGTGCGGCGCGGTGGCACCGGCCGCAATCGGGGTCGTGGTCGCCTGCGTATGCTGCTGCACAGCCAACACCCTGATGACTACCGTGATAGCGCCTTCACCGAACAGTGCTTCCACCCCTTTGCCGCCGAGGTGCGCCCATGAACATCCTGCCATTTCGGATCTTCCTTGAGCAGCCAGTGCTGCTTGCGCGTTCGTCAGGTGACCCCAACAGTGTGACCTCGCTCGACTACCTACCGGGGAGCCTGCTGCGCGGCGTGCTGATCGGGCGCTACCTGCGCGAGCGCAAGATCGACCCACACAACAGTGATCTCGCGGCTGACCCCGAGGCGCGGCGGCTCTTCTTTGACGGCGGAATGCGCTGTCTCAACGCCTACCTGCTCAGCCAGATCGGGCGGCGCGGTCTGCCGACGCCGCTGGCGCTGCACTATCTGAAGACGACCGACACTGTCTACAACGCTGCCGACGAGGAGTGGAACGAGCAAAAGCGGCGCAGGATCGAGCAGGAAGCGGGAGATCAGCTCAAGTCGCTCAGTTCGCCCTACTGCACGGTGAGCGACAAAGAGATCATGAGCTTAACTCTGGCACCCGGTCGGGTCACGGTGCATGTCCAGCGTGACCGTGCCTTGGGCCGCGCAACCGATCTGCCGGGACGCGGCGCGATCTTCCAGTACGAGGCGCTGGCCGAGGGCCAGTGGTTCGCCAGTGCGCTGCTGCTTGATTCGCCCGACGATCTGGCCCTGCTTCAGAGGCTATTGCAGAACAAAGAGGCGTGGATCGGGCGCTCACGCAGCGCAAACTATGGTCGGGTACGGATTGAGGTGGCTAAGCCCGAAACCAACTGGCGCGAGATCGGGACTGCCGATCTGGAGTCCGTCGCTGCCAATCAGCCGCTCGCACTCACCCTGCTCAGTGACGTGTTGCTGCGCGATACCTCTGGCACGCCGGTAGCGAGTCTGGGCCACCAACCGCTCGTGGATGGTCGTATCAATGACCGCATCCTCTCGACGTACCTCGGCTTCGCGGTGCGGCTTGACCCGGCGCGTAGCTTCAGCGCGGCGACCCTGGCGTCCGGCTTCAACCAAACCTGGCGGCTACCGCTGCCTCAGCAAGCGGCGCTCAAGGCGGGCAGTCACTTCAC
>CAIRDL010000474.1 GCA_903877345.1 uncultured Oscillochloris sp.
CCGTACCAACCGTGGGGAGCCACGGGGGTCGGCGTGCGTCTGCTGGTTGAACTACTTCGCAGCTATGGGCAGTAGAGCAAAACACTGATGGACAACGAACGGCTGACGCTACGCTTCTGGGGCACCCGTGGGAGTTACCCGGTGCCTGGGCCACAGACCGTGCGCTTCGGGGGCAATACCACCTGCGTAGAAGTGCAGGCCGGGAATCACACGCTGATCATTGACGCCGGTACCGGGATTATTAATCTGGGCTACGAACTAACCCGGCGGGCGCAGGCGCGGGGTGGGGTGCCCATCAGGGCCACCCTGCTCCTCACCCATATGCACCACGATCACACCCAGGGCTTCCCGTACTTCCAACCGGCCTATTTGGGCAGCAGCGTGCTGCACATCCTGGGGCCGCGCACGTTCGAGACCGATTTAGAGGAGACCCTGAGCCACGCGGTATTCCCGCCGAGTTTCCCGGTCAGCCTGAGTGAAATGCCCTCGCTGAAGATTGTGCGTAGTTTGCGGGCGAATGAGATGGTGCTGTTGGATGGGGAACTGAGTAAGCCGCAGATCTACAATGTCCATCGGGATCATGTGGAAATCGGGCCGGACGCGCTGCAAGTGCAGATTCACAAAAGTTCGGCGCATCCGCGCAACGGGGTGCATATCTACCGCATCACGTACCACGGACGCTCGTTCGTCTTCGCCAGCGACACCGAGGGCTACGTGAACACCGATCAGCGGTTGGTGCAGTTTGCCCACAATACCGACCTGATCATCCACGACGCGCAGTACAGCGAGGAGGACTACGTGCGGAACCGGCAGGGTTGGGGCCACAGCACCCCGCAGATGGCCTGTGAAGTTGCCCGTCAGGCGGGGGCCGGGCGGCTGGTGCTCTTTCACCACGAGCCGCGCTACGACGATGCGGCGATTGCCGCCCTTGAGGACACGGCCCGCCGCATCTTCCCCAACACCATCGCCGCCTACGAGGGGCTTGAGATTGAGTTATGAGTTACCCACAGCACCGTTTTGTCGGCACTGGTGAGTACACATGGCAGGTTGATCTGACGGCGGCGGCCCGCGTAGCTCCGTGGGCGCGGCGGGCACCGGCGCTGCTCGTGACCGAACTGGTGGCGATGGGTACCCATTTTCCCCATTGGCTCCTGGCCCTTGGGCACGCCAACCTGCCCGTGCCTTGCGCTGCCTGTGGCGAAACGGTGATTTTTGCTGCTGGCGCGGCGCGCTGTGTGGCCTGCAACACGCCCGCAACGCCGCCAATCGGTGCCCAGTTAGTGTGGGTGGGCCAAATCCCGACCCTCGTTCGCCCCGCGCCCACGCTCACGGCGCGACTACCGGCCCTAGCTGCCGCCGGCTACCCAACGGTCACAACCAACGCCGCCAGGTATCTGCTCGTGACGCTCAGCGTCGCCTACCCCGACGAGTGGCCCCACGAGGAACCGTTGGTGCGCTACCCGCCGCGTTTCCTTGAACTGATTGGCGTCGGCGATGGCCCCAGCGGTACGACGCACATGCTTAGTGAGGGCCGCGCCTGCCTGTACGCACCGGGCCAATACCAGGGTA
>CAIRDL010000475.1 GCA_903877345.1 uncultured Oscillochloris sp.
CCAATCAAGGCCAAACTCAACAGCCTGCTCGCGGCACCCCAGAGCCTAGCCAACCTCAACCCGCTGCGTAAGCGCAAGACGCTCGGCGACATCTTGGCGCAGCCCGCGCCGCCCCCGGCGAGCGACAACCAACTCATCACCGTGGACGCCGTGCTGCGTGACGCCTTAGAGGTATCGCAGAGCCTCATCAGTCGCAGCCCGCTACGCCGCCGCTACAACCTGATGCTCATCCTCACCCAGCAGCCTGATGCGCTCGACGCCGAGCCAAGGCAGTGGCTCAAACGCTCAGTCAGCAGGCTCCAAACCTTTAAGCGCAAGAAGTTAGATCCCTTCTTCGTGGACAGACGTGCCCAACATATGCAGGCGATCTCGCTTGACGCGCAGGTGGTCAGTAAGGAGCAACTTTTTGCCCGCAGACAGATCAAGTTCCACCTGGCCTTGCTGACCAGCACTACGCTCTGCTGGATTGTGTACACGCCGCTGATTGCGATCCACCTGCCATTCATGCTCTACCTGACCATCCCGATGTACAAACAGGCATGGAAAGAGCTACGCACCCAAGGTATCACCACAACAGTGGTTGACGCATGCCTGAGCCTTGGGGCGACCGGGTTTTGTTTGACCCATCTGCCGGTGCTGGTGGTCGGCGAGATTGGCGGCTTGATTTTTGCCTACACTCAGATGATTGTGGCCGCGAGCAAAGACAGTACGCGCCAAAAGATCACCAACCTCTTCGGGCAGCAACCCAAGCACGTCTGGCTATTCCAGGACGGCATCGAGATCGAGGTTCCTTTCGCGACCATCCAGGCGGGCGACCTTGTGGTCGTTACCGCTGGGCAGATGATTCCGGTGGACGGTCAGATCTACAGCGGGGTCGCGAGCGTTGACCAGCAAATGCTGACCGGCGAAGCGCAACCCGCCGAAAAAGGTAGCGGCGACCCGGTCTTTGCAGCGACGGTGGTCCTCGCCGGTAAGCTGATCATCCAGGTTGAGAAGACCGGCACCGCGACGGCGGCGGCCCAAGTCGGGCAGATCCTCAACGAGACCGCGAACTTCACCGCCTCGGTGCAGTTGCGCGGCAAGGCCATCGCTGACCGCTCGGCGGCCCCGACGCTCCTGCTTTCCATCATCTCCCTGCCCTTCGTTGGTTCCAGCCAAGCGCTGGCAATCCTCCTCTCCGGCGTTGGCCGCACCATGCGTACCTTGGGGCCGTTGAGCGTGATGAACTTCCTCCAACTGACGGCCCGCCACGGCATCCTGATCAAAGATGGCCGAGCACTGGAGCAGGTCGGCACCGTGACCACCGTCGTCTTCGACAAGACCGGGACGCTCACCCAGGAGCGGCCCCACGTTGGACAGGTACACACGTTCGCTGCCTACAACGAACAGCAAATCCTGACCTATGCAGCCGCAGCCGAGCAGCGGCAAACGCACCCCATTGCGCTGGCTATTCTGGAGGCGGTCGCGGCCCGTGGCCTAGCGGTGCCGCCAATCAGCGCCGCCGCCTACGAGATCGGCTACGGCATTACGGTCAGCCTCGCTGGGCAGCGGCTGCGCGTCGGCAGTTACCGTTTCATGGTCATGGAGGGCCTTGCCATCCCCGCAGGCACCGAGGCGTTCCAGCAGCAGATCCACGCCGAGGGCCACTCGCTCGTCTATGTGGCGGTGAACGAAGAACTGGCGGGTGCCATTGAACTGATCCCGACGGTGCGCCCCGAGGCCGCACACATCGTAGACTTCTTCCGCAGGGCCGGGCTAGAGACAGTGATCATTTCTGGTGACCACGAGCGGCCCACCGCCGCCTTGGCCGCTGCTTTGGGGGTTGACCGCTATTTCGCCGAGACTCTGCCCGAGCACAAGGCCGACCTGATCGCCCAGCTTCAGCAGGACGGCAAGCAAGTCTGCTTTGTCGGCGACGGCATCAACGACTCGATTGCCTTGAAGAAGGCGAACGTCTCGGTCTCGCTACGCGGGGCCAGTACCATCGCCACTGACACCGCCCAGATCATTCTGATGAACCAGTCCCTAAGCCAGTTGGAACTGCTTTTCACGCTCTCTAGGCAGTTCGAGACCAACATGCGCGGCAACCTGCTCAGTAGCATCATCCCCGGCTCCGTGATCATTCTCGGCGCGTTCACCGGCCTAGTGGGCTATAGCACCTCAATCATCATTTTTGCGACTGGCATGGCGGTGGGGGTCGCGAATAGCAC
>CAIRDL010000476.1 GCA_903877345.1 uncultured Oscillochloris sp.
GGCGTCGTTGGCGATAATCATGACTTCGCGCCCGGCCACGCGACCAATGCCGGTGACGACGCCGGCTCCGGGGACATCATCTTCGTAAACCGCGTGGGCGGCGAGGGCGCTCAGTTCAAGGAACGCGGTACCTTCGTCGAGCAGCAAATCAATCCGCTCGCGCACGAGCAACTTGCCACGGTCAGTATGTTTCTGGCGAGCATCTTCGCTGCCGCCCAAAGCGGTGGCGGCGACCTTCGCCCGCAGTTCGGCGGCGAGCGTGTGGTGGAAGGCCGTGTTTTCGCGGAACTCGACACTGCTGGTCTTGATGTGTGAATGGATAAGGGACATACGCTACCTCTTGTCTATCTCGGCGGAGATTTCTACCTACGAAGGTTGAGTAATTCTCTCGTTCCTCAACTCCTGCTCAAGTTCATCAAGCGACATGGGCTTAGTCTGTCCGGTAGCCCGTTCGGCAAGCCAGGTCTTGATGACAACATGATCGGCCTGATCCTCAAGCAATTCGGCCAGACGCTGCCAGATCTGAAGCAGCGTTTCCCAGGTTTGCACCGGCAGCACAACCTCGGTTCGATTCCCGTTGGCGTCCACAATGTAGCGGGCACTGGCAAGTACTTCGCTAATCGTCATCATTGGCCTCACTTGCTACCGTCACAGGCGGCAGATCGGCAAAGAGGTCGCACACCGGACAGGCGAACCCCGCCAAGAGCGGCGAGGTCAGCGTGGCTTCCCCACCAAGCGTAGCCACCACGACGTAAGCCGGGCCTGCGGGCCGATGCACGACCACCGTGCGGCTGAAGCGATCAACCAGCCAGTACTCGCGCACGCCCCAGAAAGCGTAGCGGGCGGGCTTCAGCGCACGGTCGCGCTGCTCATTCTTCACGCCGCGTGACAAGACTTCAACCGCCAAAGCGGGTGGGCCGTAGAACTTCCCATTCGGGCGCAGATGCGCCGCACGGCCTGCTTGGCTGTACCAAACCACATCAGGGGCGAAGGCTTCATCTTCCGCCAGAATGACGCCGGGGGCGCTGACGGCGAGGCCACCTTGTCCATACTTCCGGTTCCAAACGCGCAAGCTCTCGCAGACAGCATCAGCGACCAGTTGGTGTTCAAGGTTGGGCTGTGTCGTCACGTAAAGTTCCCCCGCAATCAGTTCGTAGCGGTTGCCATCGCCTTCGGGCAACCCCTTCAGTGCTGTGACCGTCAGCCGGATTGGAGTCAGAACCATCGCTTTGTCCTTCTACAGCCGACCCTTGAGCGCCTCAGCCGCCGGTTTGGTCATTCCGGGAACCGCCGCAAGTTCATCTAGCGTCGCCTTGCGAATCCCGTCGAGGGAACCAAAGGCTTGCAGCAGCGCCTTCTTGCGCTTTGGCCCGATGCCGGGGATTGTTTCGAGCTTCGATGTGAGGGCGTTTTTACCACGCAGTTTGCGGTGATAGGTAATAGCGAAACGGTGCGCCTCCTCGTCAATGCGTTGCACCAAGTTTAAGGCCGAACTGGTGCGTGCCAGCACGAGCAATTCGTCACTGGTGGGCCGCACGAGGTCGAAGCGGTTGCGGTCGGGGCCTTTCGCCACCCCAACGACAGGAATGTGGTCGAACCCCAGTGCGTGCAGCGCCGCCACCGCCGCATTAACTTGGCCCCGCCCGCCGTCAACCAGCACCAAATCGGGCAAAACGGCCCAAGTGGCGGGCGGCGTGCCGGGAGTGTCAGTCGCGGCGGCGCGTTGTGCTTCGGCAGCGCGTTGGAAGCGCCGGGTCAGCACCTCGTGAAGCGAGGCGACATCGTTGGCCCCAACGACCGTCTTGATCTTGAAGCGCCGGTAGGCGCTCGGCCTCGCTTCGCCCTGCTCAAAAACAACCATGCTGGCGACCGAGTTTTGGCCCTGCGTGTTGGAAATATCGTAGCCTTCGATGCGCTGCGGCAGCGTCGGGAGTTCAAGCAGGTCGCGCAGTTCACTGAGACCCGCCACCGCCCGTTGCTCGCTGTTGAGCCACTGTTGGCGCAATTCCTCAAGCTTCTGGCGGGCGTTGTTGGCAGCCAACGCGACCAGTTCTTTTTTCTCGCCACGCTGGGGCACGCTCAAGACAACCTTCTGGCCCGCCTTTTGCGCAAGCCACGCCGCGATGATCAGTGGTTCCTCAACATGTTCGGCCAAAAGCAGTGTTGGCGGCACATGGGGCGCTTGGGTGTAAAACTGCGTGATAAACGACGTGAGTAGCGCAGTGTCGCTCTCATCCTCGGTGCCTTGGAGCGTGAACGGCTCGGTGTTGACCAACTTGCCGCCCCGAATGAAAAGCACCTGGACGACGGCACTGCCATTTTCGCGGGCAAAAGCGATCACATCCTGATCGGCCTCCACCATCCGCACGACCTGTTGGCGCTCGGCGATCTGCTCAATCGCCACGATGCGGTCGCGCAGATAAGCGGCGCGCTCGAAGTTCAGTTCGTCACTCGCCGCCTCCATCGCTTGGCGGATCGAGCGAACGACCTGCTCGGTTTTCCCTTCCAGGAAGCGACAAACGGCCTCAACGGTCGCTCGGTAGTCCTCTTGGGAAACCAAATCGGGGACACACGGGCCGAGGCAACGCTGCATCTGGTGATACAGACACGGTTGGCCGAGCTTGCGGTGGCGGTTGAAGCGTGCATCCTTACACTCGTAGGGCGGGCGAAAAGCAAAGAGCCGGTTGAGCATATGCAGCGCCATGCGAACGGAGCCAGCGCTGGCGTAAGGGCCAAAATA
>CAIRDL010000477.1 GCA_903877345.1 uncultured Oscillochloris sp.
AGAGACGCAAGATTTTGCGTTTCTACGCCTTGTTACGGTGGGGCTGATCGTGCAGGGTGCCGACGCTGAAGGGGCGCACTTCGCCACCTTCTTCCCTTACTCCGCCACGACCTGTTCGGCCCCAAGTACCCCTTGCAGGCGAGTGACCAGGTCGGACGACAGGCTGATGGTGTGCTGCGACTGAAGCACCACCACGCCGACGCCGTTCCGCAAATAGAGCGTAACGCGGTCGGGGCCACTGCTGTCGCGCAGCACACTGTAGACATTCTGCATATGCTGCACGTCAGCCTCGTCGTCGCCGGTACGCGGCAGATAGAGGCGCAGGGTACGCCCCAGAGCGGACGCCGAAGCGACAACCTCACTGCTACTCATCCCGTTGCCCTTCCCGTGCCCGTGGCCGTTGCTCGAAGCACCATTGCCGTTCGTGCTCACCTTTGCGTGCGCGCCGTTGCCGTTCGTAGCCACCTTCACCGGCAGCTTGGCCCGTAGCGCCGGGATGGCAAGCGCGGGCGGCGCGGCGAGCGGCGGTGGTGTCGGGAGCGCTGCGACCGGCGCGGGGCGTTCTGGGGCGACTGTGGCCGTCATAACCGGCGTTTCCTCCTCCACGCTAAGCACTTCAACGTCCAGTTCCTCGGGCCCAGGCATGAGATCGGGCGCGACCCACCCGGTTGACACGGCAGCCATGACGGTTTCAACCACGAGTTGCGTAGTGTCGCGGCGATTGTCTACTTTGGCCGTCACCTTGACTGTGGCCTCGTCGTGCAGAAGGTCGCCGCTCTTCGCCAAGGTTTTTGGGAAGATGACCAGTTCAATCGTGCCGGTGCAATCCTCAAGGTTGGCAACGAGCATCGCGTCGCCCTTTTTGGTGGTGATGCGCCGCACGCCACTCAGTACCCCGACAAAGACCAGCGTCTTGCCGAGGTGTTCCTCGCCGAGCGCGTTCAGTTCGCTGACGCCCGTCATGTCAATGCCCTCGAGCGCACTCCTTACCGGATCATCTGAGAGATTGAGGCCCAACAACTCCTTCTCCCAGAGCAGTTCCTCCTTCTTGTCCGCAGGCGTCTCGGCAATGACGGGCATCGGCAAACGGGCAATGCTGAGGGTCTGACTGCCGCCGGTACTTTCGCCAAGCATGTCAAAAAGGCTACTCTGGCCGGTCTCGCGGGCCTTCTGCGCTTCGGCACCGGCGGCGATGGCCTGATCGAGAATAGCGAGTTTCTGGCGGCGGCTCCCCGGCAGACTGTCGAGGGCACCGGCTTTGATCAGGCTCTCGACGACGCGCTTGTGGATCGCCTGACGATCCACGCGGGCGCACAGTTCTTCCAAAGATTGGAAGGGGCCGCTCGTGTCACGCTCTTGAAGGATCACCTCAAGCGGGCCTTCGCCAATATTCTTAATCGCCGTCATGCCAAAGCGAATGCCACGGTCATATTTGTTTTCAGGGGCGCGAGACACGGGCAGAGGTTCGATCGCAAACCCCTTGTGCGAACGGTTCACATCAGGGCCAAGTACCTCGATCCCAAGACGGCGTGACTCAAAGGCAGCCTTCGCCACATCTTCGAGGAAACCGCCCGCTCCGGTCAACACGGCGGCCATGTACTCCACCGGATAGTTCACCTTGAGCCAACTGGTCTGGTAGCTAAGCTGACCGTAGAGCGTGGCGTGTGGGCGGTTGAACGAGTAGCCCGCAAAGGGCAACAACAGTTCCCACAGTTCATCAGCGACGGCTTGGCTGATGCCTTGCTTCAGACAACCCGCCTTGAAAATCGCCTCGTTTGCACCCATCAGCGTCTTGTCTTTTTTGCTGATGGCTTTGATCACGACGTAGGCTTGACCGAGCGTGTAGTCGGCAACCTTCTGAAGCAGTTGCATGATCTGCTCTTGGTAGACGATCACGCCGTAGGTGTCTTCAAGGATCGGTTTGAGAATGGGGTGCAGGTACTTAATCGCGCCTGGGCGATTCTTATTTTGAATATAGAGCGGAATCTGCTCAAGTGGGCCAGGGCGATACAGCGCCACCATCGCATAAAGATCCTCAACCCGAGTCGGCTTCAGTTGCATCAGGTAGCGGGTCATGCCAGTTGATTCAAGCTGAAACACATTGGTCGTCTCGCCCCGGCTCAGGCTGGCAAAAACCTTGTCGTCGTGAAGCGGAATCTGGTCGAGCCTGATGGCGGTGCCAGTGGTGCGTTCGATGTACTTGAGCGCTTCAGCCACCACCGAAAGACTGGTGAGGCCGAGGATGTCCATTTTGAGCAGGCCCATCTTGGCGAGGGTGGGGCCTTCAAAAGCGGCCATCACGGCGTGCTCGTCCTTGGTGGTGCGCTGCAACGGCACCATGTCTTCCAACGGCGTGCGGCTGACGACCACCCCGCAGGCGTGGGTGCCGACCGAGCGCATGCGGCCCTCGACCTTTTTGGCCGCCTCAATCAACTTCTGAAGGTGCGGTTGCGTGTCGTAGATCTGCTTCAGTTCGGCAACGCGCTCGACCGCTTGGGCAATCGTCGTGCCGACCGGCAAGCTCGGAATGAGCTTGGCAACGCGGTCAACCTCGGCGAGGGGAATGCCGAGCACGCGGCCCATATCGCGTAAAGCCGCCTTCGCGCCAAGGGTGCCATAGGTGATGATCTGGGCGACATTCGCCCGACCATATTTTGTCGCGATATAGTCAAGCACCTCGCCCCGGCGACTATCGGCGAAATCGGTGTCAATATCGGGCATCTCCAGACGTTCCCGTGAGAGAAAGCGCTCGAAAAGCAGCTTGTTCTCCACCGGGTCAACATCCGTGATGCCGAGACTGTAAAGCACCAACGAAGCGCCCGCCGAGCCACGGGGCAGGCAGGGAATCCCACGTGCGCGGGCATACTTCACATAATCCCAGACGATCAGCATATAGTCGGGGAAGCCGGTCGCGTTAATCACGTCCAGTTCATCGGCGAGGCGGGCGAGATAGTCCGGCGACGGGTTGCCCGCAAAGCGCTGCATCAGCCCGGTTTCGCAGACCAGTTTGAGGTAACTGGCGGCATTGTGGCCCTCAGGCAAATCGAACTGCGGCAACTGCACGCGCCCGAAATCCAGCTTGAGGTTGCACATATTGGCGATGCGGCGCGTGTTCTCCAACGGGGCCGTGCCGTAGCGCTTAAACTTCGTCCACATCGCCTCGCCCGACATGATGTGGTAGCTCTCGTCCATCTTAAAATTCTTGGCGCAGAACTCATCATAGGTGAGGTTCATGCCCATTGACATGACCATGTGCTGCGTTGTGGAGTCTTCGGCGCGGACAAAATGCGTATCGTTCGTCACGACCAAGGGAATACCCAACTCATTACCGATACGGACTAACTCATCGTTAATGCCTTCGAGTTCGGGGGTATTCTCATGCAGTTGAAGTTCAAGGTAATAATTTTCAGGGCCGAGCAGATCGCGGTAGTAAGCAGCGTGTTCAACGGCTTGTTTGCGCTGTTGGGCGGTCAACGCCTGAATGACCTCACCGGCGATACAGGAGGAGGTGACGACCAAGCCCTCGTGGTGTTGGGCGAGCAATTCGCGGTCAATGCGGGGGCGGGCGAAGATGCCCTTGCCCATCCCGTCGAGGTGCGCCCGCGTGGTCAGCTTGACAAGATTGCGGTAGCCGACCTCATTTTTCGCCAGCAACAACAGGTGGTAGTAATTCTTACCGCCCTTGGTCATCGGGTCGCTGCGCGACCCAGGGGCCATATAGGCTTCCACGCCAAGGATGGGGCGCAGACCGGCCTTCCTCACCGCGTCGTAAAACTCCATCGCTCCATACATCACACCGTGGTCAGTTAGCGCGATGCTGTCCATCCCCAATTCGGCCGCACGGGCAGCAATCGCCTTGGTAGAAGCGTAGCCGTCGAGCAGGCTGTACTCGGAGTGAACATGCAGATGGACAAAGTCATTCATGGGGAAAAGTCTTTACACTGGGCAGGGGGAAATAGCGCGCCCACTGTGCGGAAAGTGGAGATTCAGTAGGGCCCTGCTGTCAAGAGCTACCGCACAGGGATGCGATTTTTGGACATAACGTAGGGGCTAGGTAGGCCCGGGTGGAGTTG
>CAIRDL010000478.1 GCA_903877345.1 uncultured Oscillochloris sp.
CAACCCTACCGTCCGCCGGGAGGCTAATGCGTCTGGCAACGAGGTTTGCTTGCAAAAAGTGCTGGCTTCGGCAAGCTCAGCCAGCGTCCGTTGGCTGAGCGTGTCGCAGCCAACGGACGCGAAGCTACCAGCTTTCGTTCTTCCTGTTCATCAGCCCCACGGCGAACGACGTTGCATCAGCCCTGACTTGACAGGGCTGCTTGACATCAAACTAGCTCTTCCCCTTCATCCGGGCCGTCACCAAGCGCACCATGAGGTTGACGCTCAGCACCAGCAGCATCAGCACGAAGGCGGTACCCCAGGCGAGTTGGTTCTCGGCGGGGAAGGGCGACTCGCTGTATTTGTAGGTGAGCAGGGGCAGGGCCGCCATTGGCGCGAAGAGATCAAAGCTGAGGTTGCTATTCCCCTGGATGGTCAACAACAAAGGGGCGGTCTCGCCAGCCCCACGGGCAAAGGCCAACAGGGTGCCAGTGACAATCCCCGTCAGGGCGGTGGGCACCACGACGGTGAGCGTGCTGTACCATTTGGGCGCACCCAACGCCAACGTGGCCTCGCGCACCGTGTGCGGCACCAGTTTGAGCATCTCCTCGGTGGTGCGGGTAATGGTGGGCACCATCAAAAAGGTGATAGCGACCGCACCCGCGAGGCCCGCGTAGGTGTGGGTCGGTTGCACAATCAGGGTGTAGCCGACCACGCCGATGACAATGGAGGGCGCACCACTGAGCACATCGGAGCAAAAGCGGATCACGGTCGCCACACTGTTGTTCGGGTACTCAGCGAGAAAAATGCCCGCCATGAGGCCAATCGGCAGCGCGAAAAGCAAGCCGGTCAGCGTAATCATGAGCGTGCCGACGATGCCGTGCAGCACGCCGCCTTGGGCCTGGATCTGACTCAGGTCGTTTGAGGGAACCGTCGCCTCGCTCGTCGCCGCCGGGTCAGCGCCATCGGCGGGCGGGGTGAGCAGCGTTGCGTCGCTGGTCGCAGCGCCCGCGAAATCGGCAGGCAGACCTGTGGCCGGATCAAGCGCCGCGCCGGGGTCGGTCGTCTCGGTTGTGTCAGCGGGGACGGGCGGCATGTAGGTCTGGGTGAAGAACGCTAGGTTTAACGACGAGCCGCCAATCACCAGCACATAGCCAATAATCAGCACGAGCGGAACGATGGCGCAGGCGGTCGCAACCACGGTGCAACCACGCAGTGTGCGGTCAACCATGCGCCGCTGACCGTAGGTAGTCATGTTGGTGGTGAGACTCATGCGCGTGCTCCTGCGGGGCCGCGTGCCGTCTGCCAGACGAGCTAGCGGGCGACCAGATTCAACAGCAACGTGATGCCGAAGAGCACGAGCGCAATGGCGATCAGCGCACTCGCGTGGAGCGAGTCATTCGCGTTCGTGAGTTCACTCGCAATCAGCGAGGCGGCGGTCGTCGCGGGCATAAAGAGCGAGTCCTCGACGCGGGTGCTATTGCCAATCAGCATCGTCGCCGCCATTGTTTCGCCAAGGGCGCGGCCCAGGCCGAGCATCACCCAAAAGTTCGACCATCATGCCGAGGGGTTGCTTGAGGCGTTGCGGGCAGAGTTCGGCGAGAAAGATGCCAATGGCAACCCCGGTCGGCCCGGCGAGGAACAGGGCAAGCAGTGATGAAATGAGCGTCCCGCGAATGGCGGGCCACGCGCCAAAGGCGGCAGGAGCCAAATCCGTCGCCACGGGATTCCACTCAACACCCCAGAGGAAACTCCACCCATAGCGGTCGCGGGCCTCCGCCGAACCGTTGTAGGTCACGACACCGACGGCGAGCACCAACCCAACCAGCACCAAGGCGAACCCCAACGTCAAGAGCCAGAAGATCACATCGCCGTGTTGCGTTTGGCGCGCCCAACCGCTTGTCGTCACGGGGCGGGGCGCGGCCTTGAGCTCAGCCATAGGTAAAGAACTCCCTAGTACATCATCCGAGTAAATTTGATGGGTAGAGGCGGCTCGCGAGCCGCCTCTACGGCCTTCGGACAACCCATCAGAATTACTCGGACGGTGTACTAGTTTAGGCATGGTTCAAATCAAGGGAGACGGCGATGATGATCCCCTTCGTCGTGTCGCCGTTCTGGAACTGCCCCACA
>CAIRDL010000479.1 GCA_903877345.1 uncultured Oscillochloris sp.
CGCTTCCCGGATGATATGCCGCCGGTGCATGGCGACCACGAACGGGTGCGCCAAATCCTCGCCAATCTGGTCTCCAACGCGGTGAAATACAGCCCCGACGGCGGCACCATCCGCCTTGGTGGTTGGCCTGAAGGCGCGGTGGCCGTCGGCTACGTCGCGGATCAGGGCATCGGCATCGCTCCCGAAGAGCAGGAGGCGATTTTTCGCCGCTTCTACCGGATTGATAACCGCCTGCGCCGCGAAACGCAGGGGAGCGGCTTGGGCCTTTTTCTGACGCGGGCGTTGGTTGAGGCCCACGGCGGGCGCATCTGGGTTGAGAGCCAAGTGGGCAAGGGGTCGCGGTTTGTCTTTACGCTGCCGTTGGGGCGACGCCAATTGGCGGAGTGAGGAGCTAGGGGTCAGGGGGTCAGGGATCAGGGATCAGGGGCTAGGTTTCAGGCTATTTTACAGTCCCGACAAGCACACGGCGTTCTGATGCGCTTGGCCTGACCCCTGACCCCTGACCCCTGATCCCTGACCCCTGCATCAGCGCGGGTGCCGCTCCTTCTCCAAGCGCTCGATCTCGTCCTCGCACCAAGCCTTGGCCGCCTCGGGATCGCTAAAGGCGTGCGGCGCATAATGGTCGGTCGTCACCTCTTCTGGGGCTTCGGCGGACTCGATGTAGGCGTCGTAGTGCATACTGAGGCCGTCGAACTGTGCGACAGCGTGCCAGCGGCCAATCACCGCCTCCCAACGTTCGCGTGCATCGTTATTTAGCCACGACCCTTTAAGCGACATGCGCGTGCCTTTCGTGCCAGGTATGGTACTATAAGCCCCGGTCGTTCCCCAGCGTTAAAGATCCAGGTTCCGCCACTATACTATGCCAGGCAACAGCTTCGGACAAGCTTTCCGCCTCACGACGTGGGGCGAGTCGCACGGGCCGGGTGTGGGTTGCACGGTGGATGGCTGCCCTGCCGGGCTGACCCTCACCGTGGCCGCGATTCAGCACGAACTCGACCGTCGCCGCGTCGGCCAGAGTAAAGTCAGTTCGCCGCGCCAAGAACTGGATCAGGTGCAGATCCTTTCGGGCGTGTTTGAGGATCACACTACCGGCACGCCGATTAGTATGCTGGTGCTCAACACGGACGCGCGTTCAGGCAGCTACGAGTCGATCAAGACGCTCTATCGCCCCGGCCACGCCGATTATACGTGGGATGCCAAGTACGGCTTCCGCGACTGGCGCGGCGGCGGACGGGCGTCGGCCCGCGAGACGATTGGGCGCGTGGCGGGCGGTGCGGTGGCGAAGTTGCTCCTGGCCCAAGTTGGGGTGCAGATCGTCGCCTACACGTTGCAGCTTGAAGACTTGCGGGCGAACGTGTTTGATGAGGCCGAGATTGAGCGCAATGTGATGCGTTGCCCCGACGCGGAAGTGGCCGCTCTGATGGTCGAGCGGGTGGATCAGGCCCGCCGCGCTTGCGATTCGCTCGGCGGGATTGTTGAGGTGCGGGCGCGGGGCGTGCCGCCAGGTCTCGGCGAACCAGTCTTTGATAAGCTCCAGGCCGACATTGGCAAGGCGATGTTCTCCATCCCAGCCATTAAGGGTGTTGAACTGGGCGAAGGCTTCGCCGTCGCAGGTCTGCGCGGATCTACGCACAACGACCCCTTTGTGCGCCGCGCCGACGGCAGCATCGGCACGACCTCGAACCACCACGGCGGCATTCTTGGTGGCATCTCGACTGGCGAAGAGATTGTCGTGCGCTTGGCGGCCAAACCGCCCGCGAGTATTGCCCAGCCCCAAGCAACGGTTGACCGCGAGGGCAATGCGGCCACGATTGAGGTTCACGGTCGCCACGACCCCACGGTGCTGCCCCGCCTCGTGCCCATCGCCGAGGCGATGCTGGCCCTAGTGTTGGCCGACCATCTGTTGCGGCAGCGGCTGGCGCGTGTGCAGGGCTAATGCACGCGCCACGCGGTCAAATTTCGCTGCTGTTAGCCGCCGTGGCTGGTCTTTGTTGGTCGGCAGCCTTGGCGCTGTTGCTGTTCGGGGGGCTGACGGTAGGCGATGCGCCACTCTCACTCGAACGCATGCTCTTCTACGCGCTGATCTTGGCGGCACCGCTGCTCACGTTTGTGCCAGTCGAGCAGGCGTTTGGCCTCAATGGGCTAACCGTCGAGGGCAGCCTTGGCACCATGTTGCTGCTCTACAGTCTGGCTTTCGTCCCGGCCCCAAGCGACTGGCTTCTGGCGCTGCCTGACCTGCCGATTTACGGTCTGCTGATCATCGCGTTGTTCCTCTGCGGGGCCGCCGTGACCCGACCTTTCATCCACGTTGCCACGGCGCGGCTCTTCCAGGCTCGCGCCCGCGCCTACGATGGTCGCCGGGTGCGCCGCCAATCGTACGAAATAGGGTTTTTGTTCGCCACCGTAGCCGCTCTCGCCGGACTGCGCGTGCTTACCTGGGTCAGCCTGTTGCTGCTCGCGGTGGCCTTGGTGATTGCAGAACTGCTTTTTCTCACGCGGGTGCGCACCGAAACTTAGTAGTCCGTAAAGTAAATCTTCTGGTACAAGTGCTGGCTTCGACAAGCTCAGCCAGCGTCCGTTGGCTTCGACAAGCTCAG
>CAIRDL010000480.1 GCA_903877345.1 uncultured Oscillochloris sp.
GAGCGCAGTGAGCGCGGCGGCGAGCGTGGCGAGCGCCGACCTCGGAGGGGCGATCATGCTGCTTCCTAAGCGCACCAAGTATCGCAAGATGCAGAAGGGCCGCAGCGAGGGCCTTTCCTACCGGGGCAACAGTGTCGCCTTCGGCGACTTTGGCCTGATGGCCCTTGAGCCGGTCTGGATTACCAGTCGCCAGATCGAGGCCGCCCGCCGCACGATTACCGGCTATATCAAGCGCGGTGGGAAGGTCTGGATTCGCATCTTCCCCGACAAGCCCGTGACGCAGAAGCCCGCCGAGACCCGCATGGGCGGCGGTAAGGGCAGCGTGGATCACTGGGTCGCGGTGGTCAAGCCGGGGCGCGTGCTCTTTGAACTCGGTGGCGTAAAAGAGGATGTCGCCATTGAGGCGCTGAAGCGCGCCGCGCAAAAGCTGCCGATCAAGTGCAAAATCATAGGGCGCGATGATGTTGAGCCGGAGGTGAGCAGTGGCGACAGTGAATGAGCTGCGAACCCTTGATGATGACCACCTGCGCGCGCAGATCAAGGGGAACTACGAGGAACTGTTTAACCTGCGCTTCCAGAAGGTCACTGGGCGGCTCACCAATACCGCCCGCCCGCGTCAGGTGAAGCGAGAGATTGCGCGGATTAAGACCATTCTGCGTGAGCGCGAGTTGGAGCAGGAGTAACACTATGGCTGAGGGTGCCCCGAAGCCTGCCGTCCGCAAGACCCAAAAGGTCGGACGGGTGGTTAGCGATAAAATGACGAAGACGGTGGTCGTGGCGGTGGATTATCTCAAGCCCCACCCGCTCTACCGCAAGATTATCCGCAAGACGAGCAAGTTCCACGCCCACGACGAGGCGAACACCTGCAAGGTGGGTGATGTGGTGCGGATCGAAGAGACCCGCCCGTTGAGCCGCACGAAACGCTGGCAGGTGATCGAAATCGTGAAGCGCGGCGAGGAGTAACGGGATGATTCAGCCGCAGACCCGCCTGAAGGTGGCCGATAACACCGGGGCCAAAGAGATTATGTGCATCCGCGTCCTTGGCGGCTCGGTGGTGCATTACGGTCGCGTTGGCGACGTGATTGTCGCCAGTGTGAAGCAGGCCGCCCCCGGCGGGGCCGTCAAGAAGGGCGAAGTTGTCCGGGCGGTGATTATCCGCACGGTCAAAGAGTATGGGCGGGCCGATGGGTCGCACATCCGCTTTGATGACAACGCCGCCGTGATTATTGGGAAAGAGAACAACCCACGGGGCACCCGGATCTTTGGCCCGGTCGCCCGTGAATTGCGCGAAAAGCAGTTCATGCGGATTGTCTCGCTGGCCCCCGAAGTCCTGTAGCCTAGCTTTCCGGCCCCATCATCGGGCCGGATGCGTAAAAGTAGGGGGCCTTATGCACGTCAAGACAGGTGACGAAGTGCTCGTCATCGCCGGGAAGGATAAGGGCCGGCGTGGCAAGATCAAGCAGGTGCTGCCCACCCTGGGCCGCGTGGTGGTCGAGGGGCTGAACATTGCGAAGCGCCACATGAAGCCCCGTGGCCCCGGTAAGCCCGGGGGCATTATTGACCTGGAGGCGCCGCTGAATGCCTCCAATGTGATGCTGATCTGCCCCAGTTGCGGCCACGCTACCCGCACCGGTCATCGTTTTCTGGAAGAGACCGACCACAAGGGTCGTCCGCGCAAGGTGCGTTTTTGCAAGGCGTGCGACGCGGCCATTGTGAAGTAGGGTTCGCCCTCAGGGCCGGCGCCTGCCGACTGAGCGACGCCAAGCCCCTGGAGAAGAATTATGCCAGTCCGTCTGCGCGAAAAGTATCAGCAGGAAATTGTCCCTGCGTTGGTGCAGGAATTCAAGTTCACGTCGGTGATGCAGGCACCCCGTTTGTCCAAGATCGTCGTGAATGTCGGCGTTGGCGAGGCGGTGCAGAACGCGAAGGCTCTGGACGCAACGGTGAACGATATTACGATCATCACCGGCCAGAAGCCGGTCGTCACCAAGGCCCGGAAGTCCATCGCGGCCTTTAAGCTGCGCGAAGGCATGCCCATCGGCGTGATGGTCACGCTGCGTAGTGAGCGGATGTACGACTTTTTTGATCGGCTGGTGCATCTGGCGCTGCCCCGCATCCGTGACTTCCGGGGCGTCAGTCGGCGTTCGCTTGATGGGCGGGGTAACTATAGCTTGGGCCTGCGCGAGCAGATTATCTTCCCCGATATTGACTACGATAAGATTGATAAACTCCGGGGGCTTGAGATCGTGATTGTGACGAGTGCGAACGACGATGCACAGGCTTACACCCTGTTGAAGCGCCTCGGCATGCCCTTTAGGGATTAGTCTGGGCCAGGAGCTACGGCTCACCAGCCCAACACTTTAGGAGGAACGACCTTGGCGAAGACGTCCTGGATCGTGAAGGCGAGCCGCCCACAGAAGTTCAAGGTGCGCGAGTACAGCCGCTGCAAGTTGTGCGGGCGCTCGCGGGCCTATATGCGTAAATTCGGCATGTGCCGCATCTGCTTCCGTGAAAATGCCCTCAAGGGCCTCATCCCGGGCGTGGTGAAGTCCAGCTGGTAGCAGGTACGGTTGGTCGAAGCGGCCCATAACGCATGCACCGGCCCTGGCCGGCATCCGAGGTGTGAGGAGGCTCTTGTGAGCGTTAATGATCCCATCGGCGATATGCTGACGCGCATTCGTAACGCCTGCATGGCGCGAAAGCTTGTCGTTGACATCCCCGCGTCAAAGATGAAGTTGGCGATTGCAGAAATCTTGAAGCGCGAGGGGTTCGTTAGGGAATACAGCGTGGTTGAGGGGCAACCCTTTCAAACGATCTCGATTACGCTTAAGTATATGTCGGATCGGCGTCCGGCCATCACTGGCCTGCGCCGCGTTAGTAAGCCAGGTCTGCGTATTTATACTGGGCGGGACGAGATTCCCCGCGTGCGCGGTGGCCTGGGGTTGAGCATCCTCTCGACGCCTAAGGGCGTGCTGGCTGGGCACGAAGCCTGGCACGAGCATGTCGGCGGCGAGGTGCTCTGCTATGTCTGGTAGGGCACAGGGAGGCTGCAATGTCGCGGATTGGTAAGAAGCCCATCACCCTGCCCAAGGGTGTGGACATCACGGTAACTGCCGGGAATCTGGTTACGGTCACGGGGCCGAAAGGCACCCTGATCCAGCAACTCCACGCCGACGTTGTGCTGGCACAAGCAGATGGTGTCTTCACAGTGGATCGGCCTTCCGATAGTAAGTTGCATAAGGCGCTCCACGGTCTGACGCGGACGCTGATTAGCAATATGGTCGTTGGCGTGACGGAGGGGTGGCAACGGGCGCTTGAGATTAACGGCGTCGGCTACCGGGCCGTTTTGGAGGGGAAGACCTTGGTGCTTAGCCTCGGTTTCTCCCATCAGGTGCGCGTTGAACCGCCGCCCGATGTGCAGTATGCCGTTGGCGAACGCAAAACCGCCAACGACCCGCTGGCTCTCTTTGTACGCGGGATTGATAAGCAGGTCGTCGGTGAGCAAGCCGCGAAGCTCCGTGGGCTGCGCCCGCCTGAACCCTATAAGGGCAAGGGCGTGAAGTACGCCGAAGAGAAGATCCGCCGCAAGGCCGGGAAGGCCGGGAAGGCGAAGTAGGGGCGTTGTTGCGCCGCTTGGTTTTGCCGAGCGGCCATGTCTGGCGAGAGGGGATAGAATCTCTGTCGCGACAGTCAGGAAGAGTGTATGCCTAAGCGATCTCCCCGTGAGTTGCGTGTCCGTCGCCATTTTCGCCTGCGTAAGCGGGTGAATGGCAGCGTTGAGCGGCCACGGCTGAATGTGTTTCGCAGCAATGTGCATATCTATGCCCAGGTCATCAATGACGTGGAGGGGCATACCCTCGCGGCAGCTTCGACCAATGAAAAGGGCTGGGTTGCCGAGGATGCGACGAAGACCAAGACGGAGCAGGCGGTGATTGTTGGGCGGTTGGTCGCCGAGCGGGCTTTGGCCGCTGGGGTGACGAAGGTGGTGTTTGACCGTGGCGGCTTTAAGTACCACGGGCGCGTAAAGGCGCTGGCTGATGCGGCGCGTGCGGCTGGCCTGATTTTTTAAGGCCCAGTGGGCCGCTTTTGGAGGCAACTTGAAGCGAGAACGCATTAACGCCGACGCGCTCGAACTTGAGGAGCGTGTGGTTCAAATTAACCGCGTCTCCAAGGTGGTGAAGGGCGGTCGCCGCTTTAGCTTCAGCACCGTGGTCGTGGTTGGTGACGGAAAAGGCCACGTTGGGGTCGGGATGGGCAAGGCCGCTGAAGTGCCGGAGGCGATCCGCAAAGGCACCGAGGCTGCTAAGCGTAATCTGATCCGTGTCCCCCTGGTGGGGACTACGGTGCCCCACGATGTGATGACCAAGTTCTCGGCGACCAAGGTGATGATCCGCCCGGCGGCCCCTGGTACCGGCGTTATTGCCGGTCACGGCGTGCGCCCGGTGATCGAGGCCGCTGGGATCAAGGATATTCTGTCGAAAGTCTACGGCAGCAATAACCCGGTGAATGTGGTCAAGGCCGCTTTCCAGGCACTCAGCGAGCTTAGTTCGCTCAGCGAGATCGCCCGCCGCCGCGATATGACGCCCCATGAACTGAATGCCCGCCGCACCCGCCGGGAACCAGTCGTTGATGAGGTGCAGCCATGAGTAAGCTGCGGATTACCTATAAAAAAAGTATGATCGGTTATGCCAAAGACCAGAAGGATACCATTCTATCCTTTGGTCTGCGGAAGCTGGGACATTCGGTGGTGAAGCCAGATAATCCTTCGATGCGGGGCATGATCTTCAAGGTCAGACACCTCGTGGTGGTCGAGGAAGTTGGTGACGAGGTGACGGCATGAAGCTCCACGATCTGCGCCCCGCCGAGGGTTCGCGCCGCA
>CAIRDL010000481.1 GCA_903877345.1 uncultured Oscillochloris sp.
CGGCTGTAACTATAACAGTCCTAAGGTAGCGAAATTCCTTGTCGGGTAAGTTCCGACCCGCACGAAAGGCATCACGATCTGGGCACTGTCTCAACCAGGGGCTCGGTGAAATTGCAGTGGCCGTGAAGATGCGGCCAACTCAGAGCGGGACAAAAAGACCCCGTGGAGCTTTACTATAACTTGCCATCGGGTGGATCGTCACGTTGCGTAGCATAGGTGGGAGCCGGTGAAGCCGCCCTCGTGGGGGTGGTGGAGGCAACAATGAAATACCACTCTGCGTGACGGTGTACCCTCACCCGCGACCAAGCGGGGACGGTGGCTGGCGGGTAGTTTGACTGGGGCGGTCGCCTCCCAAAAGGTAACGGAGGCGCGCAATGGTTCCCTCACGTGGGATGGTCATCCACGAGCGCGTGCAACGGCACAAGGGAGCTTGACTGCAAGGGAAACAGCCCGCGCAGGGACGAAAGTCGGTCGTAGTGATCCCACAGTGCCGAGTGGAAGGGCTGTGGCTTAACGGATAAAAGCTACCCCGGGGATAACAGGCTCAGACCTCCCAAGAGTTCCTATCGACGGAGGAGCGTGGCACCTCGATGTCGGCTCGTCGCATCCTGGGGCTGGAGTAGGTCCCAAGGGTTGGGCTGTTCGCCCATGAAAGCGGCACGCGAGCTGGGTTCAGAACGTCGTGAGACAGTTCGGTCTCTATCCGCTCTGAGCGCTTAGAGTATTGAGGGGAGCTGGCCCTAGTACGAGAGGACCGGGCTGGACGGACCGCTGGTGGAGGAGTTGTGGGGCGTCCTGCAAGCTCCGTAGCTACGTCCGGGAGCAAGAACCGCTGAAAGCATCTAAGTGGGAAATGCGCCCCGAGATGAGTACTCTCACAACTTTAGGTTGGTAAGACTCCCAGGAGACTACTGGGGTGAGCGGCCAGCACTGGAAGCGGGGTGACCCGTGGAGGTGACTGGTGCGCCGAGTCGAGGGCTTCCCTCCCCTGGCGGATGGGGCGGGGGCCGTGGCGAGACGAACGACGAAAATACTCTATTGCACGCCTCAGTTGGGAGGGTAGGGCGAGGCCCGCCTTCTGCCAATGCGTGTGTGGCTTGCGCGGTGGAACCACCCCGTCCCATCCCGAACCGGGTCGTGAAACGCCGCAGCGCCGATGCTACTGGGGCTTGAGCCCTGGGAACGTAGGTCCACGCACGCTACCATTGAACAAAAAGTCCAGCGCCCGCACAACTAAGTGCGGGCGCTGGACTTTTTTGTTTAGCGCACCAGTACCCGGTCAAGGAAGACTCGCAAGGCTGTGTTGAAAACCTCCGGCTGCTCCAGGTTACTCAGGTGGCCCGCCCCCGGCACCAGCGCCATAGAACTGCCCGCGATCCCCTGTTGGATCTGCGCGGCCTCGGCGGGCGGCGTTAGGCCATCCTCGGTGCCGACGATCACTAGGGTTGGTACCGTGATCCCGGCAAGATCCGGCGTTGCGTCGGGGCGAACGGCCATGCCCCGCAGCGCCCCGGCGATACCTTCCGGGCGATTCGCTGTGATGAGGACGCACAGTTGCTCACGCACCGCTTGGCTGGCAGTTGGCGCAACTAGGCCGGGAATCATTTTGGCGGCGATGGCTGCCGCCCCCTCGGTTTCCGCCAGACGGGCGTTGGTTTCGCGGCCCACCCGCCCTTCCGCGCTATCGGCACCAGCGCGGGTGTCAGCCAAGACAAGGGCAGCCACCTTGTCACGGTGACGCCGCCAAAACGTGAAGGCGATGTAGCCGCCCATCGAAAGGCCAACCACCGCCGCTTTTTCCACGCCCAAATGGGTGAGCAGAGCGCCCATATCGTCGGCCTGCTGCTCCAACACGTAGGGGCCTGAAGGGGCGTCACTTTTGCCGAAGCCGCGCAGGTCGGGGACGATTACGCGGTAGCGGTCACGCAGCGCCGCGACTTGGCGGTGCCACATCGCCCCGCTCAGGGGAAAGGCGTGCAAAAGCAGTACCGCTGGCCCGGTGCCGACTTCCTCGTAGGACAGATGAATCTCGTTTAGGTTGGTCATCATAGGGACTTGCCTTTCGGTGGGGAA
>CAIRDL010000482.1 GCA_903877345.1 uncultured Oscillochloris sp.
ACCGGCCCCGGTGCCCAAAAGCATGACGCGGTCGCCACGGCGGAGACGGCCCTGAGCCACGGCTTCGGCGAGGGCGAGGGGGATGGAGGCGGCGATGCAGTTGCCGCGCTCCGCCAGATTTAGAAAGACTTGCGCCGGGGTAAAACCGAGGCGTGCGGTGAGCAGACCGAGGCCATTGCGGCTAGCCTGATGGGGTACCAGCAGATCAAGTTCTGCGCGTGCCCTCCCCAGATCGGCGAAGAAGCTGTCGAGAAACGGCCCAAGCGTGCGGGCGGCCAAGCGCAGCAAGCCGGGGCCGTGCATGTGGAAGCGGTTCATTTCAGGCGTGGTCGTCGGATCGTTCGGGTGATGCAGCGTGCCACCACCAAGGATGCTCGTCAGCTTGGCACCGCTGCCGTAGGTGACGAACTTCCCACCCCAGAGCGTGCCGAGTGCGTCGGGTGTAGCGCGGGTGAGCACCGCAGCGGCAGCAGCATCACCAAAGAGCACGGCGCTTTCGGGTTCGGCGGGGTTACGCGAGTGCGTACTGATCTCGCTGCTGAAGATCAGCGCACAGCGGGCAGTCCCGGCGGCGATCAGATGGGCCGCTCGACGCGCCGATGATCAGGTCAAGGTCGGCCAAGTCGCACCCGGCGGCGGCAAGCGCACGCTGCGCGGCGACCACCGCCATGCTCACACTCGTCTCACCAAGCGCGTAGCGTCGTTCGCGCACGCCGGTGGTCTGCTCGATCCAACCGGGGGGCAGGTTCATCTCAAGCTCTAGTTCGGCATTGGTGACGACGTGGGCGGGCAGGTAGGAGCCAAGTCCGGCGATGGTGACAGGTAGAGGTGGCATTGTGGTCTTCCTGGGGAAGGGGAGCTTTTAATTGTCTTGGCGTGCGGCGTGCGGCGTGCGGCGTGATCCGTGATCCGTGATCCGTGATCCGTGATCCGTGATCCGTGATCGGTCACGGCACGGCCTAGTCACGCATCACGGGTCAAGCGGTGACGAGACGTTTTAATTTTTCCGCTTCCCTAAGGCAAATAGGCTTGCACCATCCAGCGCAACCCCTCCACATCCACGCTGCCCGAAATCCGCAGGCGTGGCAAGGTGAGCGGGTTGTCCTGGGGGCCATCGGGGATTGTGGTCGTCGCCGACGTGTAGCCCGCCTCGCCAGTGACCGCCACCACCGTGTCATTGAAGCGCCCGGCAGGGTAGCAAAAGCTGACCACGGGCACACCAAGCTCGGCAGCAATCAATGCCCCCGATTGGGCAACTTCTGTGCGCAGCATGTCAAGGTCGAGGGAGGTCAGATCAAGATGCGTCAGACTGTGCGCCCCAATCTCCATCCCCGCCTGTTGCAGCGCACGGATCTCGTCCCAATTCATATACTCGGGCTGACCCACAAAGCTATTCACAATGTAAAAAGTGGCCGTGAAACCGTACTGCTGAAGGATGGGCATCACGGTTGTGTAGGCGTCGAGATAGCCGTCATCGAAGGTGAGGGCCACGGCACGGGCGGGACACGCCCCTTCGCCACGCAGACAGGCAGCGAGCGTCGTCATACGCACCGTCTCGTAGCCAGCGGCGTGCAGCCAGTTAAGTTGGGCGCTGAACTGTTCGGGCGTGACTGAGAGGTTGTAGCCGAGCGGATCAACCCCGGCATCCACCGTTCGCACGTAGTGGTACATCACGACGGGGACGTATGGACGCTGACCGGGTGCAGCGGCGGTGAAGGCTGCTCCGGCGGTCGGCAGCAGCGTTGGCACCATTGCGGGCCGTGAGTCGGGCGGCGCAAGCGGGTCGCGGCCACCCGTGGGCAAGCTGTAGACGCCCGCACCACTGGCTCCGCCCGTTGAACCACTCGGCGCACCCGAAGCGTTCGCGGGCGCAACTCGTGCCGGTCGGCTCCCCTCAGTAAACAGCAGAATCAGCACCGCCGTCAGCAGCACCCCCAACGCAAGCGGCAGTAAGCCTCGCATAAAATCTACCCCTGATAAGGCATGCGGCGTTTGGTTTGCCGCAGCCGAGCGCGTCAGAAGGCGCTGTGTAATGCTGCGCAGTATACGCACAAGCGCATCAGCGCACAAGCACGAGAGATTTTCAGATAATGATTCAGGGCGGTCTCGCCCTCGCGGTCGTGTGGAGGGCGAGACGCCCTCGCTCCCAGGTGCAATCGGCAATTCAAAGATTGCCGAACCCAACAAGCCGTGCTACCATGCGCGCCGCCCGCCCCTCGCTTCCTAATCTCCAACGAGGCTTTTCCCATGCATGAACTGAACGACCTCCTGACACGCGGCGTTGCCGAGGTGATTGTCGCCGCCGAACTGCGCCAACGTCTCGTCGCCGGTACACCCCTCCGGCTCAAGCAGGGCTTTGATCCCACAAAGCCGGACATGCATATCGGCCATGCCGTTGGCCTGCGAAAACTGCGGAAGTTC
Organism: uncultured Oscillochloris sp.; assembly: GCA_903877345.1. Classification (GTDB taxonomy): domain Bacteria; phylum Chloroflexota; class Chloroflexia; order Chloroflexales; family Chloroflexaceae; genus CAIWXH01. The sequence continues at coordinate 2,422 of CAIRDL010000482.1, forward strand.
CAAGAACGCGGCCACCAAGTTGTGCTGATCGTCGGTGACTGGACGGCGCAAATTGGCGACCCTTCGGGCCGTGATGAGACCCGCACGCGCCTCACGGCTGCCGAGGTGCAGGCCAATGCGGCGACCTATATGGAGCAGTTCTTCCGCATCATTGACCGCGAACAGACAGAAATCCGCTGGCAGAGCGAGTGGTTCGGCACCTTCACCTTCGAGCACGCCCTCGATTTGGCGGGTCGCTTCACTTTGGCCCAAATGCTCGCCCACGAGACTTTTCGTAAACGCTACGATGAAGGCACGCCGCTCACCATTCTTGAATTGATGTACCCGATGCTTCAAGCCTACGATTCAGTTGTCATCAAGGCTGATGTTGAGTTTGGCGGCACCGACCAGAAGTTCAACATCCTTGCGGGCCGCGAACTGATGGCCCAGCGCGGCATGACGCCGCAACACGTCTTCTTGCTGCCCCTTATCCCCGGCACCGATGGCCGCAAGATGAGCAAGACCTTCCTCAATACGGTTGACATCGGGATGCCGCCCGCCGAGATGTTTGGGCGCGTGATGTCTATGTCCGACGAGGTGCTGCCGCTCTATTTTGAAGTGCTGAGCGACATGCCCACCGCCGAAGTTGCCGCGCTTCGTCCGGCCCTTGCTGTTGGCAGTGTCAGCCCGCGTGACCTGAAGCTGCGCCTCGCCCGCGAAATCGTGAGCCAATTCCACACGCCCGCCGCAGGTCAGGCCGCCGAAGATGCCTTTATCCGTCAGTTCGTCAACCGCGAACTACCCGCTGACATCCCGGAACATGCCTTGACTGCGCCGGTTACCATCATCGAACTGCTCGTCAGCACGAACCTCGCCGCCTCCAAGGGTGAAGCGCGACGGCTCATTGATGGCGGCGGCGTCAAAGTTGACAGCCAGCGCGTCACAAGCTACGAGCTAACGCTTCAGCCAGGCGCAGGAGTGGTGGTGCAGGTGGGGCGGCGTAAGTTCGTGCGGGTGGTGTGACTAGGTTCGGATTTTAGGCAATAGGCATGGTTCAGAATCGGCGGTTTCAGCTTGACAGTTCGTAGTAGGGGCTTTAGCCCCGTGCAAGGCTTTGTAACGTGGCTGAAGCCACTACTACGAGCGCCGCAAACTGTCAAGCTG
>CAIRDL010000483.1 GCA_903877345.1 uncultured Oscillochloris sp.
CGAACACTACGACTGCATTGGTGATCCGGCGCTTCGCGCAACACGACCAGAACTTTTGCGGTTTTAACCATATCGAGACGGCGCAGACCTACCTGGAGGTAGTCCCCAAACGGTAACGCTCACTGCAACGCACGGAGTGGGGATAACGGGCCATGCTATACTGGCGGCAGCATGCACACGGCCCACCCCTAGCATCAGAAGCACATGGGGTGGGCCGTGACACGAGCATTCTTACCTTGCGTGACGCCCATCTATTCTAGCATTACGGTGCGCCTCTCGCAAGAGACCGCAGCACGGCGTCGTCGCATGTGCGTTTTTGCGCTTACTCCCCGACGAGGAGGCCCGTATGCTGAAGGGAGCGACCCACAACCTGTACCGAGGTGGCCCCGAGGATTACTCCGCCTGGACACGCGACATCAACGCGCTCGACCCAGATCTCCTGCTGCTCCAAGAGAGCTGTGATCCTGCGCGCTATACGTACCCGTCCGCGCTATGGGCACCGGTGGAAGCAAACCGCTGTGGCAGTGCCATACACTTGAAGCACGGTCAGGCTGTTGAGGTGTCGCTTCCCGCCGAACTGCGTGGCTGGGTCATCGGTGCCGAAGTGCGTGAGCTTGCTTGGTACCCCGCATCTCCAGGCGCTCTGTACGTTTTCTCGCTCCACGCGCCGGATCGCCCTTCGCATAACTACGAGCGCGAAGTCAACGCCATTCTTGACGCCATTGCCCCGCTGGTTGCCGGTCACACGGTGATCATCGGCGGGGACTTCAATCTCACGGTGAGCGCACGGCACGGCTCGGAGGAGCGGCGCAACACGTCGGGTGAGGAGGCCATCCACCGGCGATTGCGGGAGGAGTTCGGTCTGATCAACTGCTGGCAAACCCTGCACCCGGACGAGGCGCTCCAGCAGACGTTCCGCCGCTACTTCAGCGACGACCCGCAGCCGTTCCACATAGACGGACTGTTTGTACCGGCAGCGTGGCAGCCCTTGCTGAAAAGCTGCGAGGTCTTCAACGGCCCAGCGTGGCGGGGCGTACCCAACAGCGACCACTTCCCCATTCTGGCGACCTTCGCGCCGTAGCGTGGCGCTCACTTGGTCGCCGCGCTGGTTTTGTGTCACGAAGCCCCCACGTAGGCCGTACTGCTTGCATGCTCTACGAGCAAACAAGCATTCGCCGCAGTGAGCAGCACCACCGGATGAGGAACTGATGACTGACGACGAACGCACCGCCTTAGTCGCGAAGCTGCGTGAACTCCTCGAAGAGTTTGATGCGGCGACGGCCCTCGCCGCCTTCGAGAAGAAAACCGCCGGACTGCCCCCGGAGCAGCGCACCCAGATTGAGGCGCTGGTCTTCTTTGGCAGTGGCAACCAGTTCGGCGCTGTGACTGTGGGCGACGTGGCGAATCGTGATGTCGTGAAGGGCACTGCTGATGTCAGTGGCACCGTGACTGGCTCGGTGGTCGGGGTGAACCAGGGGACGATTCAGGTCTTCTTCACCGCCGCCGATTTACCCAAGCCTGCCGATGCCCAGCGTGCGTTGGTGGCGCGCTACCTCGCCCGCGTGGTCGCAACGTGTGACCCTCTGCCCCTCTTTGGGCTGGTGCAGCGTGGTAAAAGCCAGGACGCTAGCCTCGCCCTCACGCTCAGTCAGATTTACGTCGCGCTTGCCGCCGAATCCTGGGAACGGGTGGATGAGGCCGATCGCGCTGACGCTTTTGCCGACGCACTCACGACGGGCGACCCGGCAGGAGTGCTGCCCGAAGCCGCCCGCCGTGTGCGTGAGATTCAGCATGAGGCCGGCCCGCGCCGCACAGCGCAGCACTCGGCCAAGCCCCGCTTTCGCCTCGAGCGCCCACTGCTGCTCACCGAGGCCATCAGCCGCCACCGTCAGGTGGTGCTGCTCGGTGGTCCAGGGAGCGGCAAGAGCAGCTTTGTGCGCCATCTCGCCGTGGCGCTCGCCCGTGGTGCAGGTGAGCAACCACCGGCCCTGCCCGGTTGGAGTGCCGGGTGGCTCCTGCCGCTCTACGCTGCGCTGGGTGAGTTCGCTGCGTGGACACAGCAACCGGGCGGCACCCTCGATGGCCCTGGCCTCTGGCGCTACCTGCTGCTGACCGCCCAGGCGTATGGGCTGACCGGGCTGGACGAAGCGCTGATTCAGGCGTTCAACCGAGGCGGGTTGCTGCTGCTGCTTGACGGTCTCGACGAGGTTGCCGACCCATCGCTGCGCGTTGGCGTGGCTCGGGCGGTGGCGAAACTAGCCGAAGCAGGCGGGCGGGTGGTCGTCACCTGCCGGGTACGCTCGTTTGACCAGGCCGTGGCCGCACCCTTCGCGCCTTGGACCCCCCCCGTCACGCTGGCAGCCTTCGCCCTCGGCCAGATGCGCCACTTCGTCGCAGGCTGGTACGCCCGCAGCGCCGACCAAGGGGTTCTTGCGGCGGACGAAGCGACGCGGCGCGTGACCGAACTCACCGACCGCTTGGCGCACCTGCAAAGCCTGCGCGACCTGGGCCAGACGCCGCTGCTCCTGACGATGATCACGCTCTTGCACTTCTACGAGGGCAAGCTACCTGAAGATCGCGCCGACCTCTACGAGGATTTGGTGGAGCTGTGGTTGAACCGTTGGCGGGTGCGGAGCAACGAGCCGGGGGCACCGCCGCCGCTGCTCGCCAAACTCAAGGCGGATGGGAGATTGGGCGGGTTGAAGGACTACCACCTGCGGAACACCTTGGAGCGCTTGGCCTACG
>CAIRDL010000484.1 GCA_903877345.1 uncultured Oscillochloris sp.
CGCATGCTGCTTGACCAAGAGCGGCGCAATGGCAATTGGCCTGAGCAGGTGCAAAAAGAGGTGCGCGAACTCGGCCAGATTCTGCTGACCCTGCCCCGCCAGATGGAGTCCTATTACAAAGCAGCGAACCGGGGCGAACTCTCGACCCGCTCAGATCTGACGCGCCTTGAGCGGGGCATGCGCCGCGTCGAGCGCTCGAACGAGCGTATGACCGGCGGCATCCTGGCTACGGGCCTCTTCTTGGGTGGCGTGCAACTGCGCTTGCGGGGCCGCACGCAGGAGGCTGACCGAGCTTGGTGGGCTGCCGCCGCCGCCGCGCTCTGGGCGCTCTGGCCGCGTGGCGGGCGCTAATGCGCCGTTGATGGGCCACTTTTGGCGCGCACGGTCATGAAGTTCGGCTCCCTCGTGCGCTGGTTGGTCGCCTTGGCGGTACTCGGGGCGGTGCTTCGCCTCAGCTTCCAGCCCGACCCTCGCGACGGCTTGCGTGCGGCTGACCGGCTCTTCACGAGCGGACGCTACCACGAGGCGCTGGAACGCTATGAAGCGCTTGCGCCGGTGCTTCCGCTGGCGCAGTTACGTTTGGGCATGGTACGCACGCTACGCGGCGAACGTAACGCGGCGGAACGGGCGCTCTATGCCGCATTGCAGCGCGGACTCGCGCCTACCGACGCGGCCCTCGCGCATCTTTACCTGGGCCGCGCCCTAGCTGATGCTAGTCGGTCAGATTTGGCGGCGCGCAGATGGCAGATGCTTGAGCCTTGCCGCGACCAAGTAGCTTGCGTCTACCGCGCTGCCGCCCGCATTTTGGCCGCTACTGCGGCGCTACAGCGTGGCGCTACGCAAACCGCTGCTACTGACTACCGCGCCGCCTTGACGACGCCGCTGCCACCGGACTGGGCAGCGGCTTGTCGCTACGGGTTAGCGCTGCTCGTTGCCCCCGACAACGCCGACGCGGCCCGCACGCTTCTGGCTGAAACTGCGACGGAACTTGCGCCTGCCGATGCGCTGTTTGCCCCGTTGCTGCCGCCGGTGGGCGACGGGCCGAGCCGTCTGGCGGCGGTGTTGGCCGCTGAACCGGCGCAGCGTCCGCAACTCCTTGGCCAATTCTATCTTGACCTAAACCTCTACGGCATGGCCGAGGCCCAATTTGCCCGCGTTGACCCACAAGGGCCACACGCCCTGAGCGCGGCGGCTTACGCGGCGTATGCGCGCTGGCGGGCCGGTGATGCTGCCACAGGGCAAGCCCGCCTCGTAGCGTTGGTGGCGGCGTATCCCAACGAGCCGCGTATCCGTTCGCTGTTGGTCTTAGCCTATCTGACAAGTGATGCGAATGCTGCCCGCGACCAGCTTGACGCCTTAGCCCGGCTGAGTCCCGGCAGTCCGGCGGTGGAACTGGTTTGGGCGAGTTGGTATGCAGCGCAACACGACTATGAGCAGGCCAGTTTGGCTTACGACCGGGCGCTGAAGGCGGCGGCACCGACGGAGCAGGGCCGCTACGCCCTTGTAGCGGCGCGCTTTCACCTAGCTACCACCTACGAACTGTGTGCGCTTGGTTTGCCCCGCGCCGAGTTGGCAGCGCACGAACTACCCGACGACGCGACGGCTCTGACGACAGTGGCGGCACAGCGTTACTACTGTGGGCAGTTCGCGGGTGCGGTAGAGGCGGCGCGCACGGCCCAACAGCTTGGAGCTGGCTCAGAGGCGAGTTACTACCTCGGCATGGCCCTTGTCGCTCTCGGTGAACGGGCGGCAGCGCGGGTGGCCCTGATCCGCGCTGCTGACCTCGCGCCCGCCTCGGAGTGGTGCCGTCGGGCCGAACTTGCCTTGGGGCGGTTGCTGTAAATTTGGGTTCTTAGACAAGGTTTCAGGTGCCGGGTTTCAGGTTTCAGATCAAGCGCAGCAGAACGCCTTGCGCGTGTTCAAACTGTAAAGTAACCATGAACCTTGTCTAAGGCATGGTTCAGAATCGGCGGTTTCAGCTTGACAGTTTACTATGGCAGACGACG
>CAIRDL010000485.1 GCA_903877345.1 uncultured Oscillochloris sp.
GCGTTTCCGCCCAATCTGGGTCGGTATACTTTTTCGCGACCCTTCGCCGTGCTGCTCGGTAGATGCCGTCCTAATGCGGGATACAGGGCCAATAACCCGAAAGTAGTAGTGGTCATGATTTTAGTCCCCAAACGGTAACGCTCACTTGCTTTGCCGAGCAACGCCGTGCGCGCCCGCGCAATAACCGCCGGGGTGACATGCACCTCCGGCTCCACAAAGGCCGCACTGAGCATCGCTTTCGTCACCGCTGGTTGGGCCGAAAGCCACAGGATGGCGGGGACGATGAAGGGGAGATGGCCCGCCCGGTTCATGGGTGGCGCTGCGGCGAAGCCGTCGGAACTCACCAAGACGAGGCTGTGAACCCGTTCGGGACGCAGTAGCGCCATCGCCACGGCATACTTACCGCCCATCGAGTGGCCCATCACACACACTCGTTCTATTTTAAGGGCGTCCAGTATCCCGGCGTAGAGTTCCACCTGCAACTGAAACGAGTAGGGCGCATCGAGCGGTTTGGCAGAACGCCCGAAGCCCAGGGCGTCGGCTGCGACCACCCGATACCCCCGGCGCACCAACGCTTCCGCCGTTGGCCGCCAATCTTCCGCCGAACCTGCGAACCCGTGCAGGAGCAGTACCGTCGCTCCCTGCCCCGCTGTGAGGAGATGCAGCTTGTAGCCGCCCACGGTGAGAAATTGGCTGTGCATAGGCAAATCGTAACAGTAGGCGTTAGGCATGTTTCAATCCAGCTTGACAGTTCAGCGATCTGACGCAAAGCCGCAAAGCCGCAAAGCCGCAAGAAGCATGTGGTTGTAGGTTTCAACTGTCAAGCTGGAATGGCCGATTTTGAAACATGCCTTAGACAAGGGGGTCAGGGGTCAGGGGCCAGGGCAAGTGTATCAAAACGCCTTGCGTCTCGGCAAACTGTAAAGTAGGCGTAACCCTTGTCTTAGACGAGGTTCGTAGGAGCTTTACCGTCTTGGCGAGTGCATGGCTTCCTAATGCGTTTGATCTGAACCCTGAACCCTGGCCCCTGAAACCTTGTCTTAGGAGCTATTGGTGCCATCATGATACAATAAGAACCACTTGGTTGGGGGCGGGACTTGCACCCCAATAGAACGCACAACTTTACTGCACACGCTATGGCCGATCTGGTTGAAGCTCTTTACACGCTTGCTCGCCAACGGGCCTGCCCTGACAGCCCCCTGATCGCGGTGCGCATGGTGCCGGGGCGACCGGGACTACGCATCAGTCATTTGCCGATTAGTCAATCCCTGGCCCACGTCTGGGTAACGCTTACCGGCGAACCGTTCCATCAACATCAGTCCCTCGCCCTCGCTTCGTTGCGCCGCAACGAGCCGCTCGCGCTGGTTGGCGGTCATGCCGCCCGCCAGACGTTGCACCTGCTCACCGTCGAGTTGTTGCGCGCCGAAGCGCCTGCCACGGTGCTTGTGGTAGCCCCCGACGAAGCCGCTGCCGCCGCTCAACAGGCTGGGTTCACCCGCATTGCGACAGCCCTTGGGGAACCGTTGCGGGTCGCGCTTGCGGGTGGTACCGCCGCCCGCGCTGCGATTGCCGCCCACATCGTGGTCGCAACGCCCACGACGCTCCACGAACGCCTCCTGCGCTATCACGAGCGGGCTTGGTCGGCTTTCTGGTCGCGCCTGCGGCTGATTGTAGTCGCCGAGGCTCACACTTACACCGGGCTTGCGGCGACGCATCTGGCGGCCCTGCTGCTGCGGGCGCAACGGTTGGCCCCGCTTGCCCGCCCGCCCCAACTGGCAGCCACCATTGCCCCGGTGGCGGGTGCCGACGAGGCGCTGGCCCAACTCACGGGTACCGCTTGGCGCTGCATCCCCGCCGAAGATGTGCCGATGCCCCGCGCCGCTTTGGCGCTCTGGCGTGCCCCTGGCGAACGCATCCGCGAAGCGGCAGCCCTGGCGCTCGGTTTGGCCCATGCCGGGGCCACCGTTCACCTGACCTGCGCGCCTTTTGAGGTCACGATGCTCCGGGCGCTTATCGGCACGTTTGGCAACAAAATTAGCGTTGGCCCTAGCCCGTTGATTGCTCAAGTCCAGATTTTCGTCGGTATCACCGAGGCGAGCGCCTATCTGCGTCCGGCCCTTGATGGCACGGCCCTCACGGTGCTTGTGCTTGATGACGACCCTGCTGAGCGCACCGTGGCCCGCCTCGCGACCCTCGAACCCGCACAGTTCCCGCTGTTTGACCGCCCGCCGCCCGTCTGGGTGGTCGCCCCGGGCAACGCCTATGTGACGGCGCAGCACCTTGTTTGCGCCGCCAACGAGCGCCCCTTTAACGCCGCTGAAATTGAGGCTTGGCAGGCCGCAACGATTATTCCGCGCCTCGAAGCCAGCGAACACCTTGTGCAGTTGCCGGGCGACGAACTCGCTTGGCAACCCTTCGCCAACAGCGATGACCCCTATCGTGGCTTTGACCTGCACTCGGCGGGCGACACTGCCGCGACGCTCCGCGACGACCAGGGTAGCATGCTTGGGACGCTCGACGGAGCCGCGTTCGACCGTTGGGGCTTTGTTGGAGCTGCGCTGCCCCCGCTGCGCGGCGGCTTCCGGGTGACAGCCCGCGACGAAATTGCTTTCTCGCTGGTGGTGCAAACCTCGCCCGAAGCGCGCCGCACGCTTCCGTTGCGCCGTTGCACCGTGCGCGTGCGCGACCGCCGTGAGCAGCGGCTCGTCCATGGGCGTGAATTGGCCTGGGGGCGAGTGGTCGTTGATGAGGAAGTCTACGGGTATCTTGAGGCGACGCCCACCAATGCGCCCGTCGAGCAGACCATCGAACCGCCGATCACCATTTCGTGGAGCGCCCCGGCCCTCTGGCTTGATTTGCCCGCCGCCCTCAGCGTAGACGGCCAGATGGTGGGATGGGCGTTAACCGCCGCGCTGCCGCTCCGCGCCCTCGCGACGACCAGCGCCCTTGTGCCGGTGTACGATGCCGAAGCGCGCCGCATCTACTTTGTGGATGCACAACCCGGTGGGAGCGGTTTGGCGGTTTGGCTTTTCACCGAACTTGAATCGCTGTTGCCTCTGGCCTATGACGTGGCTGTTGATGGCTGCAGCGACCCGCTTTTCGAGGCGGTGGCCTATGCCGATTTGGCGTGGCTGGGGGCGCTACTTGGGAGCGAGCACCCCCAACCGCGCCGCAAGCCTTCCAGCCGTGTGCGCGGGAACGCAGCCCGCACCCCGGTAGCCCAAACGGTTGCGGAGCGCCCGCGTAGCCCCCACGAGGAGACGAACCAGGTGGCTTTGGACGAACAACAACGGCAAGCCGAGCGTGAAGCCCAAGTCCAGGCCGAGCGTGAAGCCCAAGCGCAGGCCGAGCGTGAAGTTTGGGCGGCGCAGGAGCATGCGGCCCGCCAAACTTGGGAAGACGAGCAGCGGCAACTCCGCGATGAGCGCGAACGTGAGCGTGCCGCGAACCAATCCC
>CAIRDL010000486.1 GCA_903877345.1 uncultured Oscillochloris sp.
ATCTGAACCTTGTCCAAGGCGGATTTTAGATTTTAGACATGGTTCGTGGCTACTTTACAGTTTGAGCATGCGTAGGGCGTTCTGCTACGCTTGACCTGCAACCTGAAACCCGACACCTGACACCTGACACCTTGTCTTAGCTTGCAGATTTGTCGCAACCGGACGCGGTAGATTTGCCTAACCTAAAGGAAGCCCCCATGCGCCGCTTCATCCTACTGCTGTTCGCCGTGCTGCTAAGCGGCTGTGCGCTCCCCATTCCGGGCCTGCAAGCCCCAACCGCGTCCCTTGCGCCGCCCACCAGTACCCCTGCCCCGACCGAGACTCCGCTGGGTGCGCCGCTCACGGTACCGGCAGGCGGTTTTAGCGTGCGCCCGCCCGACGGTTGGACGAACACTATTGTCTCAGGCACCGTCACGCTGGCCCCCTCGCGGGCGGCGCTGGAGCGGGGCAGCCCCGGCCCGGATCTGGTGCTTACCATTGACGCCACCCCGCTGCCGCTGCTCGCCGCCCAATTTGGCACCGCCGCCGCCCAAAATGCCGCGACCTTCTTTGAGCTTTCGAGCGGCACCGCCCAAACGGCTGGCTACACGATCAGCGCCACCAGCCCCATCACCGTGGACGGCCACCCCGGCCTCGTCGCCGACCTCAACGCCCCCGGTGGAGCCGGTCGCCTCGCGGTCATTCTCACTCCCGACAGTGCCATCCGCGTGCTTGGGCAGGCCGACGCCGCGACTTGGCCCGCCCAAGCCCCGCTTTACGCACAGATGCTCGCCAGTCTGAAGTTTTTTGCCCCGCCCACACCCACGCCGCCCCCCGTTGATGCGGCCACGCAGCCCGTAATCGTAGATGCTGGTGCCCCCGGCTTCATTCTGCGCCTGGGCGGCAGTGCTGGCCCGCCCGACGGACGCTTCGTGTCGGCCCGGGGTCTCGCCGTCGCCCCTGACGGCACGCTCTACCTAGCCGAGAGCCGCCGTGGCGTCTGGGCTTTTGCCCCCGACGGGAAACTGATCCGCACCTTTGGGGCTGACGAGTTGCTCGAAGCCTACGATTTGGCCCGCACGCCCGACGGGGATCTCTTCGTGGCTGATTTTGGGCATAACGCCGTCGCCCGCTTCCATGCCGATGGCAGCTTCGTCGGGCGCTGGGGCACCCCCGGCGAGGCGCCCGAACAATTCGGCCCCGCTTCACCCCAACGGATCGCCCTCGGCCCCGACGGTAGTATCTATGCCCTCGACGCTCGCCCCGGCCCTGAGCACAATCGCGTCATCAATAGTATCGTTCGTTTTAGCCAAGAGGGTCGCTTCCTTGAGCGGATCACTTTGGCTGCCGACCTCACCCCCGCCGATCTGGTGGTTGATGCGACTGGCACCATCTATCTGGCCGACCCCTTCAGCGGCGTCGTTAAGCTGGACGCCACTGGCAAGGCAGCGGCCCACCTCGGCGACCCTGCCAAACCCGAAGCCCTTGCGGCGGGGGCCATTGACCTTGATCGCCTAGGCAATCTCGTCGTCGCCACCTACGGGGCGGGGATCATCAAGCTTGCGCCGAGCGGCCTCATCATCGCTCGTGGGGGCACTGCCGCCACGTTGGGCACCATTCCTGCGCCCGGCGAGTTCAGCTTGCCCAACGGGGTCGCCGCAGCGCCCGGCGGAGTGGTCTGGGTCAGCGACAACAGCGGCGAATACAGCGCCGTCACCGCGCTGCACCTCACCGTTGACGAAAGCGCTATCGCCACCGCCCAAGCCCTCGCCGCCACACAGATCACGACACCCTCCTCGGCGCTGGTTCGGCAATGGGCCAGTGAGGCCAGCGCCTCCAGTTTTTATGCCCCCGACTATGATCCCGCCGGGGCCACTGGTGCGCCGAATGTGTCCGCCTGCCAAGACAGCCGTGACGCCTGGGCCGCCGCCGATCCCAATGGCCTCGAGACACTTGAACTGCGCTTTGCACTGCCCGTCTTCGCCGTCGGCGTCACCGTTCACCAAAGCTATAACCCCGGTTACATCAGCAACATCGAACTGATTGACGAGCATGGCGCAACCAAGACAATCTACACCGCCACGCCGGCCCTCGCCACGCCGTGCCCCTTGCCGCTCACGCTTACCTTTGACCAGACCCTCACCCGCATCGTTGCCGTTCGACTGACCGTTGATCAGCGCCCTGGGGCCAACTGGAGTGAGATTGACGCAGTTGAGTTGGTTGGCGTGCCGTAGGTACCATAACGAGACGTTCGCTGTTTGCTTCACCACAAAGGCACAAAGACTGAGTTTCCATGTTTGACATCTTCGTGGCCTAGATCTGCGAGCGCCGCCTGAAGGCGCGACTCCGTTACTCAACCGAACGCAAGCGCCAATTCCTTGACGCGCCTATGGCGCGTTGCTATAATGCTCCCACCTGAACTTTCAGGCACTCCTCACCAAGACTCCCAGCAATCTAAAGCTGTATAGCTGTGGCACCGGGACACCGTTGGCGTCGCCCTCGCTTTGTCTGTGTGCCATCCTCGCCACCCCGCGCCGACTTACGATCCCTAGCCTGCACGTTAGCAATTACCGCCCCCCGTTTGCCCGTTAATCCGAACGCTAGGCCCACGGCCCGCGCCGTGTGGCGGTCTAGCTGTCCCGCCGTAAGCTCGGCTTGCGGTACGGCAGCGGCCCTCAGCAGGAGGTATGGTCTATGACTACTGTCACCGGTGCCTCGCTCATGCAGTTTCTCGGCGCGATCCAAGATCCCAAGCGCTTCCAACAGCTGAATTGGCGTGGCACGTTTGCCGATTATCTGGATCTCGTCGTGCGCGATACGAAGGTGACGCGCAACGCCTTTGAGCGCATCTACGACATGATTATGTCGTATGGAACTGAGGAGTTTATTGACGCCAAGAAACGCCTCGTTCACTATAAGTTTTTCTCCGATGAATCCTTCGATGGCAATGATGCGATTTTTGGCCTCGAAATTCCGCTGATGCGCCTCGTGAACTTCTTTAAGGGTGCCGCCAAAGGCTATGGCACCGAGAAGCGCGTCCTGCTGCTCCACGGCCCAGTCGGTTCCTCCAAGTCC
>CAIRDL010000487.1 GCA_903877345.1 uncultured Oscillochloris sp.
AGCGCAAAGAGGCCAGCGAGTCGCCCCGCCGTTCGTCTGGCGAAGGGCGTTGCGTGCAGCAAATGCACCTCGCGGCAAAACGTGTGTAGGTGCGCCGCCTTCACCCCAGTGTCACCCTCGGGGCAAAAGCTCACCAAATCCACTGTATGTCGCTGGCTCAACCCGCGCAACAGGTGATAGATGCGTTGCTTCGAGCCATTATCAGCGGGGTAAGGGCACCATGCGCTGAGGAAGAGGAGGTTCATTGCCAACGGTAGCTTGCCGCGCCGAAGCGGCCAAGCCAGTAGTCGCGGAGACCGCAGAGCATCGCGTCACGCTGCCGCCGCCGCCCGCGCCACTGTGGGCGTAGCGTGTAGCTCAGGCAAGTGCGGAGATCTTGCGCCAGCAGCGCGTGGAGCCAAGCGCGGAGCGACCCGCCCACCGTCCGCAGAAAGAGCAGCCGGTTGCGGGTCATATAGTAGGCGACATAGGGTTTATCTACCCGGTCAATGATCGGAATTTTGTGCCAAAGCTGCGCCGCCGGGACATGCACAATGCGCCAGCCCGCCCGCCGCACGCGCACGCACCACTCGGTCTCCTCGTAGTACATAAAGAAGCGCTCGTCAAGCAGTCCAGCGCGTTCCAAAGCCGCGCAGCGCAGCAGCAGCGCACAGCCGGTCACAAAATCTACCTCGCTGACGGCAGTGTATTGGCCGGCGTCACGCTCACCAAGGCCACGCATCCGACTGATGCCACGCTGCCAATCAATATGGCCGCCTGCCGACCAGATCACGTCAGGTTGCTCGGCATAGTAAATAGTTGGGCCAGCAGCTCCCACCAATGGATTCGCCTCGATTGCTGTGATCAGGTGGTGCAGAAAACTCGGTGCAACCTCGGTGTCATTGTTAAGTAAGAGCGCGTAATCAAAACCATGCACCAAAGCGTAGCGCAGCCCAACATTGTTCCCCGCCGCAAAGCCCAAGTTCGCGCCATTTTCAATGACATGAACCTGGGGAAAGGCGGCGCGCACAGCGGCGGGCGTCCCATCGTGCGAGGCATTATCAAGCACCAGGATGCCCAACTGCTCACGCGGGTAGTCGAGGTGCGCCAGCGAGCGGAGGCAAGCGAGGGTGTCGGCGAGGCCGTTGTAGCAGAGGATGATGAGCAGCACACTTGGCCCATGCGGTTTTGCTGGCTCGTTCAGCGCACTCACTATGATCTACCGGCGAACACGGCTCCACCGTTGGGAGCATAAGACGCTGCATAGATTTGCAGTAGCGCGTCCATCTCATCGTCAAGCGTCGCTGGCGGTCGCACGCCCTGACTTAGCCGCTCCAGCAAGCCCGGTTCAGTGCCGAGCCGCCCGATCTGCCGTGCGAGGTCGGCAGCATCACCTGGAAGGCAATGCAACCCGTCTACTTCGTCACGCACCAACTCGGCCATGCCACCGAGAGCCGAGGTGAGCACGGGTCGTCCGGCGGCGTGGGCTTCCATAATCGCCAACGGACTATTCTCATACCAAAGCGAGGGAACGACGGTGGCATGGCAAGCCCCAAGCACCTCGCTGATCTGGCTATTGGCGAAGCGGCCCGCCAAACGGATGCGGGGTTCGCCGCCCGCCAGTGCCTCGAGCTTGCGACCGTAAGCGCCATGCTGCGCCAGATCGCCGTAGATCGTGAGTTCGACTGGCCTGCCGGTCAACGGCAAAGCTTGGATGGCCGCGACCAGCACATGCACGCCCTTATGCGGGGCAATCTGGCCGATATAGACGAGCCGCAGGGGGCCATCAGCGGGTGCTGCCGGGGTTGCGCGCAGTCGCGTGGTGTCGAGACCATAGCGCAATACATGCAGGCGTTCGGCTGGCACATAGGGCCGAAAGCGTCCGGCCAGAAAGTGTGACGGAGCCACCACAACATTAGGCCAAGCCAGGGCCGGGAGGAGTGCTTGGCGGCGTGCCGTCATCTGGCGAGCCTCGGCCCGCAGCACTACCGCGCCCACCCGACCAGCCGCACCACCGCTCACCCGATCAGCGAAGCGGGACATCCGCCCGGTCAGGCGTACACACCAAGCGCAGACTCCAGGGTCATCTGGCGGGCCTGCACAACGGGTGCCATCGCCCCGCAAAAACGTGATCTGTGGGCAAAGGAACCAGAAGTCGTGCAGAGTCAGGACGGTCGGGATCCCAAGGGAGATCGTCGCCCGGAGCGGGCCTACGCCGATTAGGTAGCCCGCCTGGAAATGGGCTAAGTCGGGCCGGGTTTGCCCCAGGTAGTCGGCAAACCACGCCGCAAGTTCGGGATTATCGAAGGTGCGAACCGGCCAACCCTGTGGTGAAGCCTCAATCGCCAGCCGCCAGACCGGCACGCCTTCGTAGGTATCGTGCGCTGCCACAACGCGATTGCGCCCGTCCCAGCGCACATGCTCAATGCACACCACCTCAACCGTGTGGCCGTGTTGGATCAGCCAGCGTGCCAAACGAAACGTGTAGAGCTCGGCACCAGCGCTATAGCGCGGCGGAAAGTGATGCACAGGCAGCACGATCTTCATAGCGATCCTGGCTCTACGCTGGACACCGGGTGGCGGAGTCCGCGCAGAAAGTTCCATTCATCAGAACCAACGACGCGCAGCGCGAGGAGCAGGATGCTGTAGGCTGCGACACCTACGCCCACGACGACCAACACCGGCAGATCGCGCAACAGCAGCACCAGTCCGCCCATCAGAAGCGCCGCCGTCGCTGGGCGCATGAAGGTATATTCCCAGTTAACATGGCGCAACTGGGTACGCAGAATCCAGAGATACTGACTGACCAATACAAGCTCGGTTATCACCGTCATTATGGCAGCGGCGAGCAGACCGTAGCGCGGTACGAGGGCTAGATTGACCGCCACATTGAGCCCCGTGCTGACGAGCACTGAGCGCACCACCCGCCGCTCCTGCCCGCCGATAATCACGGCGTAGCCGAGCAACTCGGAGCTGAACATGAGCGGCACGACCCAGATGACAATCCGCAGGGCCATGATCGAGGGTGCGTACCCTGCCCCGAACAGGAACGGGACAAGCCGGTCGGCTAGAAACGAAGCCCCAACCGCGATAGACAGCCCGATCAGCAGCAGGTACCGCAGCACACGACCGTACATGTGTGGCAGTGCAGCCGGGTCATGGGTCACCTGTCGCGAGAGCGTAGGATAGAGGGCGGTGTTGATGGCGTTCGAGATGAAAGCGGTGGCAAAGACCAGATTGTAGGCCGCGTTGTAGTAGCCGGTCACTGCGTCGCCATGAAAAATATTGAGGAGCACGCTGTCGAATTTGTAGGAGAGGCCGAGGGTAAAAGCAACAATACCGAACGGCAGGCTTGCGCGGAGGAGGGTCGGCCAAAGGTCATGTACAGCGCCGCTTGGGCGCACGCCGAGGCTCGCTGTAGCCCGCCAGCAGAGAACGGTCAGCAGTCCAATCGCCGCCAACGTCGCGTAGATCAGCCCATAGTAGCCGAGTCCGAAGATCAGGGCGACGCCACCGAGCGTGACAAAGGTGAACTGGTAGACTACCTTGGCCCCGGCTACTAAATCGAGCCGCTCATAGCCGGCCAGCACCGCCTCACTGGTACCTTCTAAAGCGTAGAGCAGCATCCCAACCGCGTTCAGTAGCAAGGCACCGATCATTACTAGCGGTCGCCCAGTGAACCAAGCAGCAACAAGCATCAGGGCTACACCAGCCAGCGAGAGCAGCAAGCGCAGCCCGATCACGGTGCCATAGAGTTGACGTACGCGCACGCTTCCATCCGGCTCATCGCGCAGACGGGCCACCTCACGCACCAAGTAGGGGCTTAGCCCCAAATCGCCGATAAATAGGAACATACTGCCGAAGGCTGCCACCGCCGCATACTGCCCGTAGTCACTCGCCCCGAGGCGGCGCACGATCAGCACCGTAAAGGCAAACGAGAGCAGCTTGATCGCGATCTGGGCGACCAGCGTTAGCGCTGAATTGCGGGCAATGGTGCGAGCGAACTGCATAAACTTAAAACTCCAAGGCGCTAGGCTCAGAGACCGCATGACCGACGGCGTGCGCCGTTGTGAGCGCCTCGTGGTACGCCTGAAGGGTGCATTGGGCCGTTGTCGCCCACGAGAACTGCGCCGCCCGCGCAAAGCCTCGTTCGCGCAACTGTTGTGTGACGGTGCAATCGCTCAATACTCGGATGAGATGGCGGGCAAACCCCGCCGCATCCTCCGCATCAGCCAGCAAGGCAGCGTCGCCCACCACCTCGGGAATCGCCCCTCGGTCGGAGGCGATCACCGGCGCACCACAAGTCATCGCCTCAAGCAACGGAATGCCGAAGCCTTCGATCCACGAGGGAAAGACGAAGGCGGCGGCCATGCTGTAGAGCGCAATCAGGTCGCTACGCGGTGGGTTGATCAAAAGGTGGGCCAAGCCCGCCGCCTCGGCCTGCCGCACAATGGCAAGCGGTTCGCGGCGGGCGAAGAAGACCAGGCGATGACTGGTTCGCAGCGTTGCCGGGAGTTGCTGCCAAGCCCGTAGCAGCACCGCCGGGTTTTTCAGCCCGTCGGCTAGGACAAATGGCTTGTCAATTCCATAGCGAGTACGTACCGCCTCAAGTACCGCCGGTTCGCTGATACGCCGCAGGTCAGGCGTCGGCGCGTGGGGAATGGCGACAATCCGCGCCACGTCGTAGCGCCCAACCCGCGCAATCTCGCGCCGGGCATATTCCGAGACCGTCAGCACCAGATCGGCCCGGCGCAGCGCTACGGTTGAACAAAAGTGCAGGTAGCTCATCAGCGCCAGGGTGCGCGGGTCTTTGCGATGGCCGCGCACAATCTCGCGCAACGGCAGGATGTTGATCGCATCGTGTAACGTAAGCACGCTGCGGGTACCCTGCGGGGCAAAACCGTAATTCGCCGGGAAGTGCATCACCTCGATCCGGTCACGTTCAATCACCCGCCGCATCAAAAGGTCGTTGGCAAGACTAGAGAGCGGATTGCGGTACGGCAGATAGCGCACCTGCACATGCGGCGGGAGGTCGTGTAGCTCAAAGGGCCGCTTGGTATCGGCATAGAGCACGATGTGGTGATCGTGGCCGTGTTCGATCAGCGCCGACACAAAGTGGGCGATGTACGTATGCACGCCGCCCACGAGGCCATGTGACAGATACCGCACGTCAATGCCAAGACGCATTTCAGTCCCCCGTACCCGCCAAGCGCCGGGTGCCACCCAAGCCCCCGCCCATCCACTTCACATGGTTTAGTCCGATCTGCATAAGCTGGCCCAACGTGTCGGGCCGTGACGCACCCTTCAGGAAGGTCAGCATAGGGCCGGGACGCAACGACCATTCGCGGGCCGCCCGCCGCGCCCAGGCTTCAAGCTGTTGCGCGTTGAGGTGCGGATAGCTCAGCACGGTGTGGTCGTACATGTCGTAGTCTTCCCAACGATGCATGTCAATCCAGCCATTTGCCACCGCTTCGTAGTAGAAAGGCGTACCGGGGTAAGGCGTGGCAATGTGGAACAGCGCGATGTCCACCGGCAGGCGCTTGGCCAGTGCGATGGTCTGCTGGATCGTCTCGACGGTTTCGCCGGGCAGCCCAATGATGAAATAGCCCCAGTTCATAATCCCGGCCCGGTGGCTCGCGGCAATCGTCGTCTGGATACGCTCCACCGTCGTGCCTTTGTGCGCCCGCTTCAGCACCGCCTCGCTGCCACTCTCCAGCCCCCAGGCGATCATGAAGCAGCCCGCCCGCCGCATCAGCCGCAACTCCTCTTCGTCCACAAAGTCCACCCGACTGTTACAACTCCAGCGCACCTGAATACCCTCTTTAATGATGGTGTTGCAGAGGTCGTACACAAACTCTTTTTTCACGGTGAAAAGGTCGGCTTCAAAATGGAGATGGTGCATGCCCATTGCTTTGAGCATGACCAACTCTTGCAACACATGCGCGGGACTACGGTGGCGCACGCTGGACTGGTAGGTGACGTGTTTGATGCAGTAGCGGCAGCCCGCCGGGCAACCGCGACTGGTAAGCACGAAGGTGTACGGCCCGCCGACAATCGGCACTTTGTACTTGCGCCAAGGCAGTTGATCATGCAAGGGGATGGGCAGGTCGTCCAAATTGGTGATGAAGGGGCGGTCGGGGTTGATCTGCACCGCACCGTGCTCGTCACGAAAGGCGATGCCCAAGGTTTCGCGCAAAGCCCGGGCCACCACCTGCGGGGCCACGCCCAGGAAGCGCCCCCGCGTCGTGAGGTAGGAAGCGTCGGGGAAGGGCAGTTTGCGCCAGGGTGCCGTCAGTTCGGCGTTGCCGACCGGCACCGTCGCGGTGGCTTGCTCCATCTCGACTTGGCGCTCAATCGTGCGGATCACGTCCACGATACTCAACTCCGGCTCACCACGGATCACCACATCCAGCGTCGGGTAGCTCTCCAGGGTTTCGCGGCTCATGGGCGTGACGTGGGTGCCAATCGCCATGCTGAGCGTACCCACCGCTTTGCCAATAAAAGTCGTCCGCAGATCATTGGTGAGCGTTGGTGCCGTGGCGTGGATGACCATGTAACGGGGCTTGTGTTGCCACATGTAGCGCTCAAACGCTTCCCAGGTCATCCCCAAGCCAATCGCATCAATGACTGCCACGCTGTAGCCCGCTGCCTTGACCACCGCCCCAATCTGGGCTAGGGCGGTCTGGGGCCAAATCATGCCGTCGCGGGTGCGTCGGCCCACACGGGCGATGTCGCGCAGAAAGAGATCACCGTCGGGCGAGGGCGGATTCAGCACTAGGACATCCAAGCGGCGGCTCTGCTCGCGTGGCATCGCAACAAAACTCAGCGGAGCAGTGTGCGCGCCGCCTTCGGTTGGCGCGACCAACTTAATGCCGGTCGGTTTGTCGCCTGGGGCTTGGTGCTTGCTGGTCGTCACGGGTGGTGTTGGCTCACTCATACGGTTTTTCCTATATCAGGGATCAGGGATCAGGGATCAGGGATCAGGTTTTAGGTGTCAGGGGTCAGGTATTTCGCTATCGGCTATCGGCTATCGGCTATCGGCTATCGGCTATCGGCTATCGGCTATCGGCTATCGGCTATCGACTATCGGCTATCGGCTATCGGCTATCGGCTATCG
>CAIRDL010000488.1 GCA_903877345.1 uncultured Oscillochloris sp.
AAGACGGCGGCGGCGATATAGGCCACTTGGATCAGCTGCGCTACGATCTGCGCTACGGCTTGCGCTTCCATTTTAGTGGCCTCTCCCGGCGGGCTTGCGCTTAAACAGCTTGAGCATACGGTCGGTGATCATAAAGCCGCCAACCACGTTGGTGGTCGCTGCCGCAACGGCAATCGTACCCAGAACGGTACTGATCGGCGTGTACTGGGCACCAGCCGCGATGATTGAACCGACCAGCGAAATGCCGGAGATCGCGTTCGTCGCCGACATCAGGGGGGTGTGCAGCGTGGGCGAAACGCGCCCGATCACTTCGAGGCCGACAAAGCCAGCCAGAACAAAGATGTAGAGATTGTTGAAAAGCGGACTGGTCTCAGTTGGGGGTGCCGGTTCGCCCAAAAGGGCCGCCGCAGGCGTGGTGACGCTCTGCGTAAAACCTACCAACATCAGGGCGGTCAAGGCGACCAAAATCACCATCGCCAACCTTCGCATAGCGCGCCTCCATACGCAACTAGTCCACGAGCGCGGTGCCGGCGCGCTCCTGGCACCAATGACAGACAGGTCTACCTCCGGGGTGGGCATAGTATACACGAAAGCTTTCGCTTGCCAACATGGGTGAGGTGCGGCGTAAACCTGTGGTACACTAGCCCCGCCGCGCCTGTCCCGTGGGAGATACACTGTGGAAGTCGTCCGCGTCCTTGAGCCTCGCCGCACCAACCGCCCGTTCGTCTTGACGATGGGCAAGTTCGACGGACTCCACCTCGGCCACCATGAGTTGATCAGCACCACCGTTGAGCGCGCCCATACGCTTGGCTTTGGGAGCGCCGTCCTCACGTGGGACCCCCACCCCAACGCGGTGATCCACCCCGGCCGGCCCCTGCGACTCCTCACCAGCCTTGAGGAGAAGATCGAGCTTATCGCCCGCTTCAACCCTGACCGTTTGTTCATCATTCCCTTCACCCACGAGACGCTGATCTCTAGTGCCGATGCCTATCTGCGCCAAATCCTCACTGCCGTGCGTATCCGCGAGCTGTGGGTTGGTGAAGGCTTCGCGATGGGGCGCGCCCGCACCGGCGATATTCCCACCCTGATGTATCTTGGGGCTGGACTGGGCTTCGCCGTAGGTGCGCTGACCCGCGTCGTCGTTGGCGGTGCCCCCGTCAGCGCCTCGCGGGTGCGGGTGTTGTTGGAGGCTGGCGATGTCGCCGCAGCCACCGCACTGCTAAATCGTCCCTTCGGGCTGCGCGGCATGGTGGTGCAAGGCAACCAGCGCGGGCGCACCCTCGGCTTTCCCACCGCCAATCTCCGCATCGATCCGGATCACATCCTCCCCGCCGATGGCGTCTACGCCTGCCGCGCCTCCATTGATGGCGTTGCGCTGCCCGCCGTCACCAACATCGGCCTGCGCCCCACCTTTGACGGACTGGATCGGGCGGTCGAGGTGCATGTCCTCGACTGGAGTGGCGAGCTCTACGGCCAAACGCTGCGGATCGAGTTCTTGCACCGCCTACGCGGCGAGCAGAAGTTCGCCAACGTCGCGGCCCTCGTCGCCCAAATTCAGCACGACGCCGCCACTGCCCGCGACCGCCTGCGCCCATGAGCAACCCGGCTCGCCCAGTGCTTGTCGCCCCACGGCGCGGCCTAGTTCGCGCTGCCGCCTTCGCCCTCATCACCCTTGCCGCGCTCTGGCTCAGCCTTTGGCCTGCCCGCGCCCTCGAGGTTGATGTCGGCAGCGTTGGTTCAGGCGACATGCGCTACCTCAGTGGTGGTTACCATGCCGAGGCTGCCATCCCTGGCGACCCTCGCACGCGCACCTACCGCTGGGCACGCGGCGATGCGCTGCTCAGCCTGCCCACGGGACAGGCTGGGGCAGCCCTTTTCAGCGCCACGCTGTACGCCGCGCCGCAGCCCACTGGGCGCCCGCTGCCCTTCGTCATGCACGCTGGCCCTGTCACGTTTGCCTTCAACGTAAGCGAGGCGGTGCGCGTCTACCACCTGTTCATTCCGCCGAGTGCCGTCGCGGCAGGCGTCATCCAGTTGCGTTTTGCCAGCCCCACCGTGACCCCGCCCGGCGATAATCGCCTGCTCGCCGTGGCCCTCGACCGCTTCAGTCTGCGCCCGCTTAGCGCCACGGGCCTGCCCGCCTTGCCGCTGTTGGGAAGCGAAGCTGTCATGGTTGGCAGCTTGGCGCTCCTGCTTTGGGCGAACCGTATGCCTGGACGGGCGTTCGCGCCAAGTGTCATGGCCGGGGCGACCCTCATCGTCACCCTTAACCTGGGCGTTCGCGCTTGGGTGAGTTTCGCCGCCTGGCCCTTTACGGTCGTGATCGCCACCCTAGCAGGCGTCAGTCTGCTCGCCCGCCGTCTGCTGCCCCAAACCGCCACCGCGTCGGCGCGTTTCGCGCGCCACCTTTGGCTGATCGCCCTGGGTGGCCTCGCCATCAGACTCCTCGGTGTGAGCGCCCCGGGCTTCAGCTTTAGCGACCTTGATATTCAGTCCATCCTGATCGGGCGTGTCCTTGCCGGCGAAGCCTATCTTTTTGTGAGTTCCCACGAATTTGGCGGCGGGCGAACATTCTACCCCTCGGGGCCATACTTGCTGGCGCTGCCACTGCTGTTGCTGCGTCCGGCCCTGCCCTTCGCCCTTTACGTCGGTGCCGCGCTCAGTGACGCCTGTGCCCCGGTTGGCCTTGCCCTCATCGCCCGTGAGTTCGGGTTGGGGCGGCGGGCAGCCCTGTGGGCAGCGGCATTCCTCGCCGTACTGCCCATCCAACTCACCGCACTGTGGTGGGGCTTTTTCACCAACATCGGCGGCCAAGCCCTGCTCCTGTTCATGCTCTGGTTGCTACTGCGTCACGCCCGCCAGCCCACCCGCTGGAGTGTGGGCCTCCTTTTTGTCAGCATGAGCCTCGTCCTCGTTTCGCACGTTGGTGTATTACTTCTGACTGGCACGGCGGCGGCGCTGACCCTGGGGTTGGCGTGGTTGCCGATGCGCCTCTCGGGTGCGGCATGGCGCGGATTGCTGCTGGCGGGCCTGGGTGCGGTGCTGGTCTTCGCACTGGTCTACCTGAGTTTCGTAGCGACACCGATGCTCGGTTCAGCCCAAGGCGTGCTGACCAACGAAGGTCGTCTCGCACCGACCCAGTTGGCGGCAGGACGGGCCTACATGCTCGGCATTCTGCCCGTCGCCCTCTGGCGCGGCGTGGGCACGCTGCCCTTTCTGCTGCTTGGGCCGGGGCTGGGGCTGATCTGGCTGCAGGCCGAGCGCCCGTTGGGGCGAGCGGTGGCGCTAGGATGGTTGCTGGCCGCGCTGAGCTACGTGGCGGTTGAGTATCTCTACCTCGTGCAAGTGCGCTACCTCTACTTCCTGGCACCGCTCGGCTGCCTAGCGACGGGCGCGGTTCTCGACCAACTCTGGCTGCGGCGGAGCGGGCGGGGCGTGGCGTGGCTCGTCTTTGGGCTGATCGCGTGGCTGGGCCTCGCCCTGTGGTTCAACGGGGCCATCATGGGGGTGAAAATGTCGCTGGTGCCGCTGACGCACTAAGGGAAGCGGAATTTTTTAATCGTCCAAGCCGTGCAAATGATCCGTGTTGCGTGATCCGTGACCGAGCCGCATCCTGACTGATCACGCAGCACGGATCAGATGAGAGGTTTTAAAATTTCCGCTTGCCTTACGGCGCACTCAGGATCGCTTGGGCGATGTTGTGGCGGATTTGCTGCAACAGCGTGCCGTCAGCCCGCCAGAAGAATTGCCCGTTTAGCGGCGGTTGGCAGCCTTGCCAAGTGCAACCGCCCATCTGGCCGTAGGCTTGGGCCACTTGGGTGCGCGCATAGGCCGTCAGCCCGCGCTGCTCCGCCAGCTTAAAGAGCGCCCAATCTTGCAGGCCCGCCCGCACGATCTTTAGGCGGTAAGAGGCGATGGGGCCGTCTATGGCAACCTCGCTGGGCGAACCCGTTGGGGCCAACAGGCCGTCGTGGTTGCCGGGGTAAATCAAAACGCCGTCGCCAGTCTTCCCCCAATCAACATTTGGCCCCCAGGGTTGCGCCTTATTCCAAGCCGAGATGTCCCAGAGCAAAAAGCCAGTGGCCTGTTCGTACCACGCGCCCCACATCATGATCCGTGGCTCAAACCCGAGCAGCGTATTGGTCGCGAAGGTGGGGTAGGGGAGGCCCTGCGCGTTGCTTTCGTAGAACCAGAGTTGGGTTTGTTGAGCGAACAGCCCCGCCCACTCCGCCCGCCCATAAGGTGTCGTAGCGGTCGGCGTCACGACGCCACTCCACCACGGGCCATAACAGGCGATGCACACGGTAAAGATGCCCAACGCGGGGCCAAGGGTGGCGATGGTGCCCGCCGTGGGTTCGGTGGTGTCCATAATCCGCGCCTTCCAAGCGGGGTTGCCGGCCTGCATCCAGAGCGCGTGCTTGGCAATGGCCGGGAGGATGGGGTCGTCTGGCTCATCGGCGGCGAAGACGAGCGAACGGGTCAGCCAACCCGTTGCTTGGAGGTGGCTGGCCCAGGCGGCGGCGAGGGCGGTGTATTGCGCTTGGGTACAGGTTTGGTAGCCCCAATCCGTGCCGGGCGAAAAGGGAACGGTGAACCAACTTGAGGGCACCCCGTTGCTCCAGTACGTCCCATCGAGATAGGGCCGCAGCGCGTTGTCGTAGGCGCGCCAGTCGGTCGGCAGGCTACAGCCGTTGGCAACACTAGGCACAAAATTGGGCCAAGAGTCGATGCGGTGTTCGTGAGCCAGTTCTTCGTAGCGCTTGACGACCGTGCGGGCATAGGGCGTCCAATCTACCCAACAACTGCTGGTGTTGCTACCAGTGCCGGCCAAGCCCCGATGATAATTGCACTGCCCCGGCTCGGTATTGATGCCAAAATAGGTCGTTATCACATTCATATCCGGCAGGATCAGATCCCACACGGTCAGGGTCAGGGGCACCGTCTCCTGAGTTTGGCTGCCCGCCGTAACGGTG
>CAIRDL010000489.1 GCA_903877345.1 uncultured Oscillochloris sp.
AACTCGTAGATTGGCAGCAACTCGACACCGTTGATGCCCAGGGCTTTGAGGTAGGGAATCTTCTCGCGGATCGAGGCGAAGGTACCGGAATGCTTAACACCGGACGACGGGTGGCGGGTGAAACCCCGCACGTGCATTTCGTAGATGACCAACGCTTCGCTGGGGATTTCGAGTGGGCGGTCGCCCTGCCAATCAAAATCATCGAAAACCAAACGACCCCGGTACTGGTAGGGGTCATTCCAATCAGGCGGCGTGCCCCAGACATCGCGCCCGCCAACGGCCTTGGCGTAAGGATCGAGCAGGATCTTGGTCTGATCGAAGCGATGGCCCGCCACCGGATCGAAGGGGCCGTTCATCCGGTAGCCGTACTCGACATTCTCGTAGTCGAGGCCAAAGACGATCATCGCAAAAACGTTGCCGATGCGAAAGCCAGCGGGGAAGGGGATTTCGGCGTAGGGCTGTGGCTGCCCCTTCTCAAAAAGTACCAGCGTACAGGCATTGGCGTGGCTGGAGTAGATCGAAAAATTGACGCCACCTGGCACCAGTGTTGCCCCGAACGGCAAGGGCTTGCCTGGGCGCAGCTTGAAGCCGTTGTAGGTGTGGGTCGGATTAATATCAACCCGTTGCAGGTCGGAACTGCTCATTGAAATCCTCCGCCGCAGTTAAGCCAAAGCTGCCCGGCCGGCTTCAACGGTGTCGTAGACCGTGAAGTAGGTCAGGAAACCCGTGGCGGACATCGTATCTTTCAGATCGTCGGAGAGCCCGACCAGCGCTAAGGTGGCCTTGACACTACTGGCCTGCCGATAGACCAAGAGCATCAAGCGCAGACCCGCACTCGACATATACGTGACTTGGCTCATGTCGAGCAGCACGCGGGAGCCGGTCTGACACAAGGGCGCGATCCGCTCCTGGGCGACTGGGGCCGTCTTGCCATCAATCTCACCAGCGAGGGAAATGACCGTAATCTGGTCAAGGGTGGCTACCGTAATTTCCATCAGTCTGTCCTCGCAAAAACAAGGGTTCAAGGGCCGGGTTTCAGGTTCCAGGTCGAGCGCTGCAAGCAACCCGGCGTGTCCTCCCGTAACGTAGCCGCGAACCTGGGCTAAAAGCGTAACGGGGGCGAGCAGCGCCCGCCCCCGTTACAGCAAGATTTACACCGGCACCACTTGCACCTTGACGCGGAGCGAGGTGCTGCTCTCGGGCAGCGTGACGGTGAGGGCGTCCGCATCGAACTGAGTGTAGGGGCGGTCGTCAATCCAGACTTGCCCAATCCGCACGCTGCCGGGGGGCAGAATGTCGGGCTGCACGCGCAGGATGTTGTCCTTGAAGCCACCGGGCTGCGGCTTGAAGAAGAGGTTGAGCGGCTGCTTGGTGATCAACAGGTTGGTGTAGACCGCCGACAGGAAGCAAAGCTCGGTGGAGTGGTAGGCGCTCATCGAGTGGCTGCCCTTGAAACGCTCGTTGCCGAGCAGGTACGGCATGCCGTTCGCCAACACATTGAAGTAAACCGCGCCATCGTCATGGTCGAGGAAGTAAGCATTGTAGAACGAGGCGGACTCGCGTGCGTGGCGCAGGTACTCCGGATCCTTCAAGACACCGTGCAGAATGAGGTAGGCCAGGATGCCCTGCTCCTGCTGCCACCAGGCCTTGCGGTCGTGGAAGGCCACCCGGTTCCATTCTTCATCGCCGTACTTGACCCGCTCCATCACATCGTACCACCCGCCGCGGGTGATATCCATACCGACGGTGGGCATCATCTCGGCAATCTTGCGCGCCAGGCCGGTG
>CAIRDL010000490.1 GCA_903877345.1 uncultured Oscillochloris sp.
CGCACAAAGTTTACGCCTGCGCAAGCCACGGCATTTTCGCCGCCGATGCCCTCGCCGGGATCGCCCGCTCCGACCTGGTCGAGACTATCGTCACCAATACCATCCCCCAAAGCGCCACCGCAACCGACGCCCGCGTGCGCGTCATCAGCGTGGCCCCGCTTTTTGCCGAGGCGATTATGCGTATCCACAAAGATCTTTCGCTGAGCGCTCTCTTCTCATGAACCAACCCGACTTCACCGCTCTGATCGAGGCCGCACGCACGGCGGGTACGCTCGCGTATGCGCCCTACTCGCACTTCCCAGTTGGCGCGGCGGTGCTAACGGCCTCCGGGCGCATCTTCCAGGGGTGCAATCTCGAAAATGCCGCCTACCCGCTGACCATGTGCGCCGAGCGGGTTGCCCTCTTTAGCGCCTACGCTGCCGGTGAACGCACGATTGTGGCTCTCGCCATCATGACCCCAACCGCCACGTTTGCCAGCCCTTGTGGGGCTTGTCGCCAAGTCATGGTTGAGTTGGCACCCCAGAGCCAAGTCATCCTGCTAAACCGCGCCGGCGAACAGCAGCGCACCACGCCCCACGCCCTGTTGCCCCACGGTTTTGGGCCAGCCCAACTCGACGAGGCGCGGGACACGTAACCGGCGCACACAAAAAAAGGCGCACAAAAAAGCGGGCGCATGTAAAATTACATGCACCCGCTTTCGTGTTTACAAGAGGGTGGCACCTCCAAACACCCAGAGGAACGCACCTACCGTTGCTGCCTCTCGGCCCTGGCGGGGTTTAGCACGTATCTGCCGTTTTTCAGTGCCGGGGGCATTATACCACAGGTTGGATGGGCGCTTGCGAACGGCGCGTTGCGCCGCTAAGACGGTTATCCACATCAATTTTTAAAAAAATGAGAAGACTCCCGCAGTAGCAGTAGGGATGTGGATAATGTGGATAACTATCCGTTTGGCGCGTCCTGATGCGCTGAATCGAGTGTGGATAACATGTGGATAACTTCTAATAACATGTGGATAACTTGTGGATTGCGCCGTTATCCCCAAGTTATCCCCAAGTTATCCACATGTTATTAGACAAGTTATCCACAAAAAAAGTGGAGTTATCCACAATTTTTAGGCACTTATCCACATGTTATCCACAAAGCGCCTTACTTCCCCGTCTCCGTGGCGGGCAGGACAAAGCTGAAGGTACTACCCTCGCCAGGGGTACTCCGCACCCAGATCCGTCCGCCCAGCAACTCGACCAGGGGCTTGACCAGCGAGAGGCCCAAGCCGGTGCCGCCTGCCTCGATCTTCAGGCTATTCTCGGCGCGGTAGAAGCGGTCGAAGATGCGCGGCAACTCCTCGGCAGCGATGCCCACCCCCGTGTCGCGCACGCTCAATTGGGTGTAACGCCGCCCCTGAACCAGCGAGTCGCGCACTTCCTCCGGCAAATCCTGGTACTGCGTCTCATAGGCTTCAACCCAGACCTGCCCGCCCTTTGGGGTGTACTTCAGCGCGTTCACCACCAAGTTGAAGAGGATCTGATGCAGCCGATGAGCATCCGCCCGCACCAACGGCAACCCCGGCGGAATGCTGATTGATAACTCGTGGCGGCGCTCGACCGTCAGCCCCTTCAGTTCGGCCACCACGCCGCTCAACGCCTCAACCAAGTGCAGCGAACGCAACTCCAAGTCCACACTACCTGACTCGATTTTGGTTATATCAAGCACATCATTGATCAGGGCAATCATGCGTTCGGTATTGCTGTAAATTGTCGTTACAAACTCGCGCTGCGTCTCATTCAACGGGCCAAGGCCACCCATCGAAAGCAACTGAGTGAAGCCTTTAATCGCCGTCATCGGTGTGCGTAATTCGTGGGACATTGTGCCGATAAATTCGGTCTTTAACCGGTCAGCCTCCACCTCCCTGGTGATGTCGCGCAGCACCATCAGCGCGCCCAGGAGTTCATTATCATCTTTCAGCACCGGCCCCAAGGAGAGGCTGACCGTGCGCCCGCCCACCTTGAGCATCGCTTGGAAGAAACGTGGTTGCTCGTCGCGGGTCATGGGGCGGCGCAGCAGATCCTCAAGCGGCATATCCGTCGCCCGCACGCCCATGTAGCGGGCGATAATCTCATGCAAATTCCAGAGCACCAGATCTTCAACATTCCGCCCCAAAATCGTTGCCGCGCCAGGATTCGTCACCAGCACGCCGCCATCAAGGTCACAGACAATCACGCCGTCATTGAGGCTTTGGAGAATGGCCTGGATCTGGCTCGACTCTTTCTGTTGGCGGTCGAGTAACTCGTAGCGCCGTTCGGCCTCCGCACTGATCATCTGGAAGAGGTTGGCATTATTGATGCCAATTGCCATTGCACCTGCACATGCGTTGAGCATGCGTAGGTGCCCTTCGTGAAAGAAACCGATCTGCCGATGCGAGAGACTGACCACGCCCAGCACATCGCCCTGCATCACCAGGGGCACCGAGAGCATCGCCCCTTCGCGCTTGCGGATCGAGCCACCCGGCACCGAGACCCAACGCTCGTCTTTGCTAATATCGTCAATCAGCAGCCCAACGCGATGTTGTGCGACCCAGCCAGCAATGCC